>JAYRNY010000374.1:0-4746 GCA_041911975.1 bacterium
CATCTGCCGGGTCTGCGAGCCGAAATTCAAGCTGCCCGAAACTGTGGCACTGCTGCTGAGGCTGAGGTTGCACCGCTGGTTGAGGCACTCCTTCCAAAGTTTCTCTCAGTGTACTCATAACCGTGGAAGGCTTGACTGGTTGCTCCGAGGCATAGTCGGTGCGCTTCATAGCCGCTTCCGCCTTTGACCAGATCTTCATGGCTGCTTTCAGTTCTTCGATAGCTGCCTGGCGCGGCAATACCCCGTCACGAATTTGCTCCTGAGCGCGCAAGACTGTAGGCAACAAAGAAGCATGAATGATTCCCTGCGTGACTAGAGTGCCACCCAGTGGCAGCCCTGTTTCAACGCTTATCTTGAGCGCTTGGTCAAGCTGGTCCGTCGTGATAATGTGCGCATCAACCAGTAGTTCGCCCAATCTGTTGGTGGAGCCTTTGGCCTGCGGATGACGGTCCATGCGCTTGAGTGCTTCATGAATCGGCTGACGCTCGCGAGCGGCAAATGTGAGAGCTTCAATACCGACATCGGGCGGGACTAGACCGTCACGAATAATTGACTGCGCCTCCAGTGCCAGCTGGAAAATATCGGGGGAAATGCGGCCGTCCATGGTCAGAACACGTCCCATGGGCATTCCCAGACGCCTGGAAACTTGCATTGCCTCAGTCAAATCAGCAGAAGAAATGAGCCCACTCCTGACCAGCAAGTCGCCGATCATAATGTTCTTATCGTCATCTGCCATTCGGGTTCCCCTTAAACAATTATCGGAGGCGCCAAGACCTCAGCATCCGCAACAGGACCGCAGCCAGCAGTCACATATTTTTTGTACCCTTCCTATTCTCTATCTAAATGCCTTTTTTGCCCAATCCCCCTTACGGGTTAGCGAAATATGTACAAACAGCGTGTTTTCATGCTCGTTTAATCAACAATGGTGAGACCTGCAAGCAAATAGTCGATTGCACGAACATCTACGGTGTTGCCCGCCAATTGCAGCTTTGCTTGCAGGGTTAAATCACCCGGAAAGGTGAATTTGCACGAAAAACCCATCAAACGTACGATTTCGTCGGGTGAAAAACGCCTGATTGTCCCGTCTTTTACTTCAATAAAAGTGCCACTCGAACGGTAACTTTTCCAGTAACCGCTTGTGAAACAGATTGCGTAAGCGTTGGGGTCGGCGGGTTTTATGATGTGTAGTGAAGGAGCATATTTGTCAAAGTCGCGCCGGGAAACCAACAAGGCATCGCTAAATGCTTGTTGGATAAACGATTCCAGGCGCTGCTCAGGATACGAACCTGATTCCGGAGTTTTGAATGTGATACCGGTGACGGTGGCAACCAGATAAAGTCTGGGACGGCGCATCGGTATGCCGAAATTGGTGGGAGACAGCTCAAGTAAATGCGCTTGATAGCCCAATTTCCGAAACGTTTCCTCTGCCAGCCGGTGGGCGTCCGAATTGATAAATCCGGAAACATTCTCCAGCATGAAAACTTTCGGTTTGTGGTCTTTGAGATGCCCCATCAAGTTGACGAATGACTTCGAACGCGGATCGCTCAATCCCTTCTGGTTGCCTCTGACAGAATATGGCTGGCAAGGCGGGCTCATCCACCAGAGATCAGCCGCTGGAAGCTCTTCGGAGTTTATTGTGTCCAAATTGCGCGCCGCTGGCTTCAATCCGTGGTTCAACAAGTACGTTGAGTTGGCGCGTGGGTCCTGATCGAAAGCGGCGACGACCTGAATCGATTGCTTGGCGGCAGCTTCTGCAAAGGCACCAATGCCGGAGAACAACTCAAGCGCTTTGAACATTACTCTCGATTCCGAGACTCAGAAAGCAATCTTGTCGCCTGAATATTGTACCGATGTCGTTTCCTTGAGAAGCGCTTCCATAGAGGGAATTTCGGTCATCGTCGGTTTCTTTCCTTCCGGAAAATCGAAGCGATATATCTTGGCCGTGGTCGCGCACTTTTTCACGCCGGCATAGATGAGCAAATATACTTTCTTGCCTTCCCAACCGGCTCCCAGAGAGCCGCCCGGCCCGCCCATGCAATCAATCCAGCGGAGCATCTTTTGCTCGACGGCAACAACGGGGAATTTCTTTTTCCATTCGGCAAAGGGCTCACTGCTTGTGACATGCCACTCTCGGCCAATGGTGTCATTTTCGATTACGTAGTTTTTGAAGACAATCGGCTCCTTCAGTTTCGGATCCATCAGACCCGTTGCCATGCAACCATAGTTGCACTCCTTCAAGTCACCGGCAAAGAGAATCTCCGGCTCATACTTGTAATACAGATACCCGAATCCGAGCGACTCAGGGCCCAGATTGCCATTGTCGTTGAGCTCCGGAAAAGTCATATTGGGAGGGTCGCTGAAGTTTCCCCTGGGTTGCGTGTGAAAACGCAATCCACCTTTGGTCCACCCGGTGGTGAGGACATTAATAGACTCGACTTTGGATTCGGTTCCGGGCGGTAACTTTTTGAAGGGCATCTTGTTTTTATAATCGTCCGGTTTTTCCCCTTCACCTTCCGCATCACTGTACGTGTGAAAAATCTGAAAGCGCATCGGCGGGGTCGGAGTTTCGAAATAGTCTTCCTTGGTCGTCAGTGTTTTTGTCGACCCGTCACCACAGGCGGTGAGAAGCGTGGCAGAAAAAATTGCAGTGACCAATAATCCTGTCATGTGATTTCCGGGCAATCGCAATTTCTTCATTGAGAGCTGTCTCCCTGATGGGGTTCTTCTGGCAGCAAGTACAGGGCTTCCATACTAATAAGCTAATACTACATAAGATAAGACCGGAAGTGGGCTCATGACTTCTATTCCCAAAGATTGTTTCTTGAAAAGGTGGCCCGCCAGATATAGCGTTTATATTCTTGCATTGCGAAAAAGTAACTGCCGTAAACAGTGGTTAGGTAAATGCTAAAAGGGCGCTTTGGTCGCTTGTTGCAAAGACGAGTTTCGAAAGTTATGAAACTCGAATCCGTTCTTTGCTGCTCTGAATCCCGTTGTCATACTTGATGTGGCTGTAAACTAGGACATAGTGGAGGGTTCGGATGTCCGTCAATAATCCCCAATCCACGGGGAGCAGTAAAACTTGCACAGCCTGTGGTCGCCAATTTCCAGGCGATATGACTGTGTGTCCGGACGACAATATGCCGCTCATGACCGTTGCAAATGAGGATCTGGTCGGCACCGTTCTGGAAAACAAGTATGAGATCCTGGAAAAAATCGGCGCCGGCGGCATGGGTGCCGTATACAAAGCCAGACACCAGCTCATGCACAGGCAAGTTGCCATCAAAATGGTTTTGGCGCAATTGAGCGCCAATTCCATGACTCTCAAGCGTTTCACCCAGGAAGCCCGCGCCACCAGCCAGCTCAATCACCCGAATATATTGACAGTCTTCGACTTCGGGATATCGCCTAACAATCAGCCATACCTGGTTATGGACTTTCTAGAAGGCGTCAATTTTGGTCGTGTGCTGGAAGAAACACGCCAGATTCCCATTGCCAGGGCAATCGGAATTTTCTTGCAGGTTTGCGCTGCGCTCGGACATGCTCACCAGAAAGGCATCGTGCACAGAGACTTGAAACCTTCAAATATCATGCTTATTGAGCTTGATGGACAGCCTGACTTTGTTAAGGTGCTGGATTTCGGCATCGCCAAAGTACTGTCTTCCGTGGATGGTGAAACCGACAATCTCACACGCACCGGAGAAGTTTTCGGCAGCCCGCTCTATATGAGCCCGGAACAGTTCCGTGGCAAGTCTATGGATGCTCGCTCGGATATATATTCGCTCGGATGTGTCATGTATAGGAGCCTGGCGGGCATCTGCCCGGTCACCGGAAAAGATGTCCTCGAATGCATGTATAAGCATGTAAACGAAACCATTCCACCCTTCTCCGTTACCGCTCCTGAAGCCGAAATTCCTGAAAATCTAGAGAAGATCATCATGAAGGCGCTGGCAAAAGATCCAGAGGAGCGCTACGCATCAATGAATGACTTGCGAGCGGATTTAGAGGTCTGCGCCGAAGAGTTGTCTCTCGGACCGCTCGGTCCGGCTTTTCTGCGCTCCGGCAATTTCACCGCTTCCGACCCGGCCTTGATGGCATTTCCCAGCGGCACCTATCGCTCTGTCGCTTATGGTTCCGCTTATCCTCCTACTCCTTCGACTGGAATGGAGGCAGCGCCGGTCACAGAAAATGTTCCCGCCGCCGGTTCCGCGCAAGCGGCTGCGGAAGCTGCTGTTCAAGCGGCGGCTCAGGCTCAGGAAGCCAAGCTTGGAAAAACGGCGCCGCAAGCGGTTCCACAGCAAGCACCGGCGGTGGAAGTGGAACCCTGGGTGACCGCACCGCATTCTATTCCGCAGTCGGGCGATGGCACCATCGGTAATGTCACAGGCAGCATATCGATCAGCGGTCCGTCCGTTCCCGCCGATCAAGTTCGCAATATTGACTCGGGTGTTCCTCAACAAAACCAGCTGGTGATTACGTACTCTCATCCGCAAGCCAAAGAAAAAGCACCGCTGGATATGCGAATTGTTGTCGGCGGCGCAGTTGTTCTTTTCCTGGGTGTGGGCGGTTTGATTTACAGCCAGGTGGCGAACAACTCCAAGCCTGGACAACCTCACATAGTTGCCAATCCCAAAACCTTCGAAGATTTCACTTCGAGCGGACTGACGCACTACTCAGAGGGTCGCTATGCAGATGCCGTCAAAGAATTGAAGAAAGCCAACGATATGGCGCGGAGCTATCCGGCATCAG
>JAYRNY010000375.1:0-4598 GCA_041911975.1 bacterium
AGCGGTTCAAACATAAAAGTACAAAAGCATGACATACGGAAATACGATTCAGCACGAGGACAAGGGCAACGAGCAAGAGTTGCCCCTTATCATTCCGGAAGAGATCCGTTACAACTGCCAGGGCTGTGGACGCTGCTGCTCCGGCTGGGCGGTTGGATTGACTGATGAAGATTACGATCGAGTCAAGGATGTTGACTGGGGCGAACTGAAAGAAGAGTTGAAGGGTGAGGAGCTTTTCATAGACCGGCGCAAGGAATTCGAAGCCGGGCTTTCTATGTATCCTTATTTCACTAAGTCCAGACCCGACGGTACTTGTCCGTTTTTGTTCGACAATCTCTGCTTCATTCATGCTTCTCGCGGCGAAGACCAGAAGCCGGAGATGTGCAAGCTCTTCCCTTACACGTTTGTGCCTACGCCTTCCGGGATTTATGTCAGCGTGGTGGCAAACAGCATGGCGTCCGTGCGCAATTTAGGCGAACTGCTTACTAATCAGCGCAAGATGCTGGCGGAAATCTGGCAGCAAACCGTAGATCATGAACGCGCCCAGGGGCGAAGCACACAGCAGGTTTCCGACGTCGCGTCGAAGATAACGGCAGAGAATCTGAAGGCGGTCAAATACGACGTCAATCTCGTGCCTGGTGTTGCTCTCACCTGGCAAGAGTACATGCACATAGACAGCAGATTAATTGAGCTAATCAAATCGGAAGAGCACAAAAGCATTTTCGATACGCTGATGGCAGCCGGAGAGCTTCTTATTGAGGCGCTGAAACTCAAGAACAAGGGTGAAAGCCTGGCATCGTTGTCCGAGCTTGCCGTTAGTCAGGAAACTATCGATCGATATAAACAAGAACCACCGACTTCCTTCGAGAATTGGCTTTTCAATCTCCAGTGCTTCAGAAGCTTCGAATGGCCACTGCTGCGCAAACAATATGCAGCCAATTGGGCCGCAGCCAACAAGAGCCCGCTGACTGAGCCGAAAGTGCTCAAGGCAGGGCTGCGGTCCGTCCTGGGCGGAAAAATCGAATTTCCCTATACAGGCGTCGTCAGTCTGCCTGCTGTGCGCAAGTACAAAGTCGGTGAATTGTCGCCCGAGATCAATCAGTTTTTACGCCGATATCTTTATATGAAAGTCTTCAGTAAGGGCTTTTGCGGACCGTCTATGAGCGGACTTTCGGTGGTTGCGGGATACAACAATATCGTCGCGAATTTCCTCACCGCGATTATCTACGTAAAAGCACAGGCGATGACGCGCAAAGAGACGGAAATTAAAATAGCCGATTTCTATGAAGCTTACTTTTTGCTCGACAAAGAAGTCGTACAAGTCAGTCAATTGCCTAAAGATAAGGCTCAATTCTTTGATTCAGGCTTTGCTTCTCCGCGGCTTTTCAGCCGCTTGCTCGGCAGGATGGCGAGGGAAATTGGCTAGCCGACTATTAATGTGGTTCCCCGGATTTTGATTTAGCGATAGGTCTTTTCAAATGAGCAAAGCAAAAAACAAGAAGCCAAAGAAGTCGCAAGAAAAGGCGATGGAGAAGGGCGAACAAATTGCTTCTGATGCCGCTTCCGCTTCTTCTTCTGATGCTGCCGGAGAGAAAAAGCGCGAAATCAAGAACGAAAATATGTTCCGTATGTGGAATGCTCGACCGACGAGAATTCCCACTACACAAAAAACAAAAGACGGCACAACACCGGAAACTGTAGGTCTGCCGGAAAAAGTCATCGATTGGAAGGCAGTCTCCATCGCGGCCACCATGGTTTGCGTGCTGGCAATTTTTTCCCACATTACCGGCTTGTTTGGACAGTTCGTCCTCAACGATCAGTTCATTCTTACACCGCTCAGAATTGGTGCGGACAATGACCTCTTTTGGTCGAGGCTTATTGCCAGAGGTTTGTCCACTCCATTTTCCGGACTGTGGACCAATATCAGCCTGACTCTGGACTTGAAATCAGGCAGCATGATCTGGTTTCACATGGTCAACTTGAGTCTTCATGCCGTTACATCTGTGTATCTCTTTTTCCTTCTTTTCCAACTCGGAAGATATTGGGCGCAGGAGCATCGCACCACTGTAAGACCTGAGCATTTTGCATTTGCGGCATCCGGACTTTTCGCCTGCCATCCGCTGGCATCGGAAATCATTTCCTACATTCCAGGCCGAGAGATGGGGCTTGTCGGCGCTAATTATCTTCTCTCTATGTTCTTTTTCTTCGCCGCTTTTATCGCGCGCAAACCGCTGACCATGGTTTTGCTTTACGCGGCAATGTTTGCGTGTGTGGTGATGGCTGTTTTTTCCGGACCGGCATCCATGACCATTCCCATAGCATTGCTGACTCTGGCGCTTTTGGCAAAGCCGGTTGAAATGGAATGGAACGAATTCACGAAGCTGCGCTGGCCCGATCTTACAATTATTGGGATACTCGCAGCTGCCATGATCTATCTGATTACAATGGGTGTTCCGACCGCATTGAATAACGGAATCGGCTTGCTGTCTCTACCGTTCGATCAGTATCTCGCATCACAGTTCAAGGCGTTTGTCACCTACTTCTTGCGTTGTTTCCTCGTCCCTGGTGGTCTTTCGATCGAGCCGCCTCTGGTTATGGCAAGCGGTTTCACTGACCCTCTTGCGCTTCTCGGCGTCGTTGCCGTAGGCGGCATTGCATACCTGGCATATCGCTACCGAAACATTCCGCAAGTGGTTCTTGGTCTGACGCTCACATTGATCGGGCTTTTCCCTGATTTTGTGCTGCCGCAATCCGAAGTGGTTTCCGATGCGCGTTTTTACATCTCGCTTGCCGGACTCTCGATCGTATTTGGCTGGGGCGTGGCAAAAATGTCCTTGCTCTCTTTCAAACAAGTTGCAGCGGCCCTGGCGATTTTGTTCGTAGGATTTGCCGGTCTCTCCAACTGGCGTGCCTTGGCGTGGTCCAGTGAAGAAAAACTCTGGAAAGAAGTGCTAAGGACAAACCCCCACAGCGCACGCGCTCATGCCAAACTTGGAGCCCTGGCATTAACGGAGCAAAAGAAAGATGATGCAAAGAAAGAGATCGATGAGGCGCTCAAATTAGATCCTGATTCTCCTCTCGCGCACATGGCTTTGGGAAGACTACTGCAAGCGCAGCAGGCAAATGCCGAGGCGTTCAAAGAGTTTGAAACTGCTCTCAAACTGGCGAAGGACAAGCGCGCATCGATAATTATTGTCGCTCAATGCCAGGCGCAGGTTGCCGATGCGCTCGTGCGCCAGGGTGACTATGGTCGCGTCAAAGAGCTGATTGAAGATGCGAAAACTGTGCTTGGAGAGAGCGCTCAGTTGCATTACCTGATGGGAATGGATTTGCTCAACAAGAAAGACTATGTCCCGGCGATTGTTGAATTGCAACAGGGCTTCATTCAGGATCAAAAGAATAGCCAATATGCAGAACCTCTGGCTTCCGCATATTTAGGCAGCCGATTGCCGACGCTCATTCCGCAGGCATACAAGCTGATGGAGCGGGCTGTGCAAACCTTCCCGACCAAAGAATCATTGTTGCTTTTTGCCAGAGCAGCTATCGAGCTGAATCGAATTGACGAGGCGCGCGACAATGTCGAAAATGCGGCCAAGCTCGGTGGAGAGGACGCGGAAGTTTTCTATCTGCGTTATTTCATTGCCAGAGCGCAAAAGAATGCCGCACAAGCTGCCGCTTTTAAAGCGAAGGCGTTGCAGCTCGATGCGAAGATAGAAACCAACTGCCCAACCATCGCGCCGGACGAAATCAAGAAATATCTTGAGGAGGAATCGCGCAAAGCGGCCGCGCCGACCTGGGCAAAACCGCCTTTGAAGGGAGCGAGTCCGGCCTCTAGCACTGCACCGCAGACCCCGGCTCCATCGACCGCAGCCCCTTCGAATGGAGCTCCTTCGAATGGAGCTCCGGCGACACCTGCTGTTACTGCTCCTGCAACGCCTCCAGCAGCTGGTCCGTCTGCTGGGCCGACAACGCAAGCTGGGACTCCGTCTGCCCCACCCCAACCGCGTGAATCGACCGCACCTCTGACACCGTAAAGTATCGGCGCATGCATTGTGGCTTAATGCAAAGTATCTTGGTGTACACTAGACCTGCATACCGAGTACCCCTGTACGAGCTAATTATGAACAGACTCTCCAGCCAGTGCGTATTGTGCGGAATTACTGTAGGCTCCATCCTGCTTGGCGTTTGGCAGGCTCCCTCAATGGCGCAAGTCAAGCAGCAATCGTCGCCGCCTGCGGCTCCGTCTTTCCTTAAACAAGCCGGGCAAATGCTTCTGGATAACGCGCAGAAGAATGTGTTGCACGGCGTCAATCAGACGCTTCAATCGGGGCAGCAACAGCAGCAAACCCCTCAGACCCAGCCGACGCCCGGGTATTCGGGCGACCCTACATCGCTTTTATACAATCAGGCAAAACCTGTCACCACCGTAGCACCCAAGCAAGCCGCTCCCTGCCGCTCCTGGATAAATCCCAACGAGAAGCCTATCGCCGCTTTGTTGTGCATCCATGGACTCGGTCTGCAGAGCAATTCCTATGAGTTTTTCGGCAACGAACAGTCGAGAAGAGGTATAGCTGTTTATGCCATTGACGTGCGTGGAT
>JAYRNY010000376.1:0-5007 GCA_041911975.1 bacterium
ACGTTATTGCAGCCCTTATCCTTCGCCATAATCAGCGCTTCGCATGCAGCTTCCAGCAAGCCTTGCGGATCATTGCTGTGCTGTGGGTAGCTGGCTACTGCAAGTGTCGCGGTGATCTTAATCGGCTTGCCCGTCTTAGGATCCTTCACTTCCAGCATAGAGATGCGCCTGCGCACTCTTTCAGCCACTACCATGGCGCCTTCGGCGTCTGTCTCGTGCAGCACGGTGACCAACTCTTCACCGCCCCAGCGGGCCGGCATGTCGATCTCGCGCACCGAGCTCTTCAGAATTTTGCCGACTTCAATCAGCACTTCATCGCCGACTTCGTGTCCATAACGCAGATTGATATCGCGAAGGTGATCGATATCTATCAGCATCAGAGACAGCGAATATCCAAGTCTCAAAGCGCGCTTCATCGAATGGGTGAGGTGCTCTTTGAAGACGTGGCGATTCGGTAGATTCGTCAGCACGTCCGTACCCATAAGCTCTTGCAAGCGGGCATCAGAGTTTGAGAGTTGATGTCTCAGCCTATCAATCTCTCTTTCTTTTTCTTTGATGCTTCGCTCGAGCTGAACAATCTGGCCCTGCATCTTTCTTAGCTGTCCTTCCACCTGGCGGTGGCGGGACGTGCCGTGAAAAGACTGCAGCATTTGAGTCAAGTGGGCTTTCATCAATATCCCCCTGCGGCTCCCTGCCAGAGAACTGCAACCTGCCTAACCAGACCTTATATAGATCTTGATCCTGATCCTCTTTTTATATAGAGGATATAAACTCGACTACATCAGGTTTTGATCTAATCAACAGAAGTATATTAGTACGATTTCAATTTCAGATCCAGTTTTCAGGGGGGAAAACCGGGGGCTTATTTAATCAAGGCCCGGGAAAGCTCTTTGCTGTTGTGGTCTATCAATATTAGATAGTACTCACTCTTGCCTTTATCGACGTTAAATGTAACAATCCCATCTTCCTGAGTGTTTGGCGCGATCGTTTTCTTGAATTGAGCGTGATTGGCGGGCGACAGAAACTCCGGAAAGTACCTCTGTCCCAGGTTTGTAGTCACGACAAAATCTCTGAAACTGAACTGCCGTTTAGTCTCGTTGACGAAAGTAAAATCGACTTTTAGAAGCTGAGCCTTCTTGTCTCGAACATCCGGCTCGAACCAGCATTTATTGACGTTGATGACTGCACCTCGCATTGGAGGGTCCTTCTTATAAGAAGGCAAAGCCTTAGCGTCGAAACCCGGCAAACTAATCGGTTCTACGGTCTTGAGCTTGATCACTTCACCGGGCGAAAAGCCCCTGATCTCGCCCTCACGCCGCCAGGCCTTAAAGCCGCCATAGAGCGCGCCGGCACCACCGGCAGCGCCCGGCACTATTCCATATGAAGCGATTGCCGCCGGAATGCCACCATACTTAACCCCTAACCAGGCGCCTTTGAGGGCGTTCTTGCTAACGATTGCAGAGTCTATCAGTGCGACCTTCGCAACCGACTTCAAGGTGTTGTCTTTAGTGGAAAATTTGGCAGGAAATTGCAGCTCGATTTCGCCATCCGGACTGATCAATTTATCGAAAGTAACTTCAATGTAACCATCACGCGAATGTCGTTTTTGCCCTGCGGAATCCGTCACCAAACCGCGTATATACCAGCCTTCCGGCAGCATGACCTTGCTGCCGTCCTTCACATCAACGGAGACTTTGGCAAATATTTCGTCTCCTCTTTGACTGAGTTCGGAATTCAGAAAGCAGTTCAAAGACAAATTCACGTCCACTCCCGGTGGTATCGTCTGCACTACCCCATCGAGAAGGGCAGAACGATCGACATGGTGAGTGGCAGAACCTTTTAGAGTCTTTCCTTTGACGTCTGCCGCAGTGCCTGAGCTGCCTGGCGCTGACTCAGCAGCAGCTTCATGCTTTCCTTCCGGAGTTTGAGTTTTTGCTGGTTTTGTCTGCGTCGACGGCACTTGAGCATTAGCACTGACGGGCACCGAAAATGGTGCCTGTGCAAGCAATGAAATCAATGAGAGGCAGAACGCCTTACGCATGTCCATCGGGACAAATACTCCCAGTAAAGCCTAGAGTTTGCGGGTGAGAATTTCCTTGAGTTGCTCGAAAAAGCTCTTTTTCGGTCGAGTCATTTGCTGAGTTTGAGCTTTTTCACGAGCAAGCGCTTTCACTTTGGCTTCCAAATTCTTCGCTTCCGCGTTTTTAGGATCGTTTCTGAGGGCTGACTGAACCTCTGTCATTGCCAGCGTCTTCCAGCCTCTAGCTAGATAGACCTCAGCTAACTTGTTATGGTAACGCGGGTCCGTAGGGACCAAACGTATAGCTTCCTTAAGGGCGGTTTCTGCTTCTTTGTAATTACGCCTGCGGAATAAATCGTCCGCCCTGCTCAAATGTTTGTTCGCCCATTTGATATTGATGTTGTCGTCTTCAGATTCGTTCCCGGGAATTTGAAAATTTCCGGTCGAACTGAGCGGAACATCCACAGGCTGACCTTCTCCGTCCTCGCCCAGCTCCGAGCTGACAGCACTAAGATTACTTTGCGATTGTCTTTTACGGGTCAACAGACGGACGGCGTCATATTCGGCGCGCCGTTCGGCATCACTTATAACATCATGAGCGCGCGAAACTTTTGCGAATTCACTCTGCGCAGTCAGACGTTTTTCCGGGTCATTGGGAAAACGATCAGGATGGAGTTTTTTGGCAAGGGCCAAATAGGCCTTGCGAACCTCCTCCTGAGAAGCGGATTCCTCAACGCCGAGGACCGCATAATAGTCTTCCTCGAACTCCTGCATCCTATTAACTTTGCAACACTAGTCGATAACTTCATATCTTAAGCCCTCTGAGCCGTTAATAGTGAGATTCAGCTTGGTTTTTATCGACTTTTGAATAAACAGGGAAGGTCTTTCCAAGTAGTAAGACGTCCGCAGAAAAACTAGATACCCGGTCCCGTGTCAGCCGACTGGGTCGGTCAAAGCCGGCTTATAAATAAATTGTGGATAAATGAATGTGCCTTATGTAAAGCTTCCATAATCAAATTGTGGCGTTAGATGAGATTTCGGGATCTCTGAGCAACGGGTGTTTATATGAATCTTGAGAAGTTCACGCACAAGGCACAAGAGGCAATTACCAATTGCAGAACGCTCTTGGCGCGTTTCGGCCATAGCCAGGTCACACCTGAGCATGTGCTTCTGTCTCTGATGGAGCAGGAAGACGGGGTCGCCGTCAAAATCCTGGAGCGTCTGGAGATCGACCATAAAGAAATCATCGAAGAGGTCAGCAAATATCTGCAGAACCAACCAAAGGGTTCGGCGGTAACGACTCAAAAAGATGAGATTCATGTATCTCATCAATTGATGCGTCTTTTGGAATCATCCAACCGCGAAGCCGACAAACTCAAAGATGAATTTATCAGCGTCGAACACATCTTGCTTGCGCTAGCTGATGACATCAAGTCTCAAGCCGGGACCATACTGAAGAATCACGGCGCCAAACGCGAAGCCCTTCTGAGCGTACTCAATCAAATCCGCGGTAAACAGCGTGTGACGAGCCAGGACCCGGAAGCGACCTACGAAGCGCTCGCCAAATACGGAAAAGATCTCACCGAAGCAGCCGCCCGAGGAAAGCTCGATCCGGTAATCGGGCGTGACGAGGAAATTCGCCGCGTCATGCAAGTCCTTTCCCGCAGAACCAAGAACAACCCGGTTCTGGTAGGAGAGCCGGGTGTGGGTAAAACAGCCATCGCCGAAGGGCTGGCAATTCGTATCACCAAAGGCGATGTGCCGGAAGGATTGAAAGACAAAAAACTGATCGCGCTCGATATGGGCTCCTTGATCGCCGGCGCCAAATATCGCGGCGAGTTCGAAGAGCGCTTGAAAGCTGTTCTCAAAGAAGTCATTGAAGCAGAAGGAGAGATCATCCTTTTCATCGACGAATTGCACACGGTGGTAGGGGCAGGCTCCAGCGGCGAAGGCTCGATGGATGCAGGCAACCTTTTGAAACCACCTCTGGCTCGTGGTGAATTGCATTGTATAGGTGCCACCACCGTTGATGAATACAGAAAGCACGTAGAGAAAGATCCCGCTCTAGAACGCCGCTTCCAGACCGTCATGGTGGAGGAACCGTCAGTTGAAGAGTCCATCTCCATTTTGCGCGGTTTGAAAGAACGATACGAAGTACACCACGGTGTGCGCATCAAGGACTCGGCGCTGGTCAGTGCCGCTGTTCTGTCGCACCGATATATCACCGACCGCTCCCTGCCCGATAAGGCCATCGACCTTGTCGACGAAGCGGCAGCCAGAATGCGTATCGAAATCGATTCAATGCCTAGCGAGCTGGATGAATTGGAACGCCGCCGCATTCAATTGGAAATCGAGCGCGAAGCTCTCAAGAAAGAAAAAGACAATGCATCAAAAGAGCGTCTTGAAAAAATTGAAAGAGAGATAGCTAACATCCAAGAAAAGGCCGATGGGCTGAAGGCGCAGTGGATGTCGGAGAAAGAAGCCATCGGTGGTATTCAAACATTAAAAGCCGATATCGAAGCGACAAAGCTTTTGATCGAGCAAGCCGAACGCGCGACAGATCTGCAGAAAGCAGCAGAGCTCAAATATGGCAAGCTGCGCGAATTGGAGCAGAAACTGAAAGCGGCGGAAGCTCCGCTCAACACCAAGAGCGGTGGCAGACTTCTCAAGGAAGAAGTCGATGAGGAAGACATTGCCGAAATCATTTCCAAATGGACAGGCGTGCCGGTGACAAAACTGCTCGAAGGCGAAGTGCAAAAACTTCTGCGCCTCGAAGAGCATCTGCACCAGCGCGTCATCGGTCAGGAAGAAGCCATCGAAGTGGTGGCAAACGGTGTCCGCCGGGCCAGAGCCGGACTAAAAGATCCAAACAGACCAATCGGCAGTTTCCTTTTCCTGGGACCAACGGGCGTTGGTAAAACAGAACTTGCCAAAGCGCTCGCAGAATTTCTCTACGATGACGAGCAAGCGATGGTGCGCATCGACAT
>JAYRNY010000377.1:0-3159 GCA_041911975.1 bacterium
AATTGCTCGCCGACGTAGGATTAATCGGACTTCCTAATGCAGGCAAGTCGACACTTTTATCGGTCATTTCCAAAGCAAAACCAAAGATCGCAGCTTATCCGTTCACGACTCTGGAACCCAATCTAGGTGTGGCATATGACCAGGCGGGCAAAGCTTTTGTTGTCGCCGATATTCCGGGGCTGGTGGAAGGAGCATCGCAAGGTGTCGGTCTGGGACACGACTTCCTCCGGCATATCGAACGCACTCGAGTGCTCGTACACATGGTGGACAGCAGCTCCGAGACGATCGAAGACGATATGAAGACCATATTGAAGGAACTCGATCTATTCAGCGACAAATTGAAGGAGCTACCGCGTTTGGTGGCACTCAACAAAATCGATCTTATGGATGCGGACGAAGCTGAAGCCCTTAAACAAAGGGTCGAGAAGTTTCTCAAAAAACAGTACAAAGGAAAGGAAGACAAACTTCTGGGCGTTCATCTTATATCTGCTCAAGGACAGATCGGCGTGAGGGAATTGATAGCCTTCGTCAGCCGTAAGTTAGATGAGCTGAAAACGCCCGAGCCTGCTGTCGATCCGGCTATCGTTATCAGCGACGAGGCAGCTTCGGAAAGACCGGACGATTCATTTTCAATCATGCGCAAGAAGAATGTTTTCTTCCTCACCGGCCATCGTGCCGAGAAAATCGTCGAGGTTACCAACCTGAGGGAGCCCGAATCGCTCTCCCACATGTTCAATGTGCTTCGAGCAATGGGCGTCGTAGAGGCGCTTATTCAGGCCGGCGCCTCGCAAGGCTCGGAGATCGTGGTCAACGGCATTACCTTCTCCTTCGGCGACCACATGTAACCGCAGACTCTTAGTAATGCGCGCCCATGCGGCTCCCTTGCGGAGCAGTGCATGTAATCACACAACAAAAAACCGCCCCGAAGAGCGGTTTCAAAAGTTTCGAAACTTCGCCTGGCTGAAAGCCAAGGTCTAGCCTTCAGCTTTTACTTCTTCTTTCTCGGCAGCTTCAGCTTGTCTTTCGACGCGGCGAATGTTTGCTGCCTTAGTTTGAACTCTTTTCTTTTGCTTGCGAGCAAGTACTTTCTCAGCTCGCTTCATTCCACGTTGTTGTGCCATTTTTCCCTCCAGGCGAAGCGACTATTTTGAGACGAAACTCATAAAGCGCAGTCTTCTGAGCCCGTGCACTGGATGCTTGCTGCATCGAACCAGAACGCCGGTCCCGAAATATAGAGCGAATATTCTACTATACAAACTTTCGTAAGGGCGACACCATGCATTTGCCGCTGTTACAGACCATTCAAACTTCGGCGAAGCAGGGCATCGCCCCTACACCCAGAGGTTCCCAAGGTACTTGATGCCGTCCGGGTCACCTTGTGTTAAGTCCTTGAGAATGTACTCGGCAACCGGCGGAAACAGCGTCACCTTCTCTAATTCGTCGATGGAGACATAGTCGACGCCTGCCAGAACAGGTTCGTTGCCGACCTTCATCGTCCCGCCCACCTCTTTTGCTTTTAAATAAACATTGACAATATGGCGGGAGCGGTCTGGGGCTATGGCTTCCGAGAGAAAGAGAAAACGCTGCACTTCAACGTCCAGTCCTGTCTCTTCTTTGATCTCCCGAACCGCACACTCCTCAAAGGTTTCGCCATACTCAAGACGCCCGCCCGGCAGCACCCAATACTGCCTGTTGCCCTTGCGGTGGCGAACCAGCAGTATCTTTCGATCCGGTGAAATCACGACGACTGACACTCTCGTAGTCGGTATCGTGTATCCAGGTTTTCTCCTGAAACGTCCTCTAGCCAAGCGGTTAGACCTGATTGTAGTTAGGGATTCCGTTTAGTCTTTTGGGCGCGCTTTTCGTTTGATCAGCCAAATTCTCGATTTAGCTTTCTTTACAGCGCCACTTCTAATTGCATTCTACGCCATCAAAAACGCTTACTCGTCATGCAAAATTAAGCCTGTCGGGTAAATCGCGCCTTTGCAGTGAGCGGAAATCAAGACAGAATGCCTCACGGCCAGCCGGAAGTGTAGAAACGCAACGAGCCCAGGCCAATTGTTCAGAATCTTATATGGTCTTCTGTTACTGTTAGAAATCTGTTGACAGAAGCTGGCCACGGTAAAACATCATCGGTCGGCGCCTGATTTGGTATTGGCTGATTTCGGTGAGGGCGGATTCTCGCGCCGTCGGGATCGAAAAGGTTGCAAAGAGAAAGATGAGTGTTGAAAGTTTAGAAAAAGAGCTGAGAGAACTCAAGGAAAAAGCGTTGAGCGATTTCGGACAGGCCCAGAATTCGGCGAGATTGGAAGAACTGCGCTTGCAATACCTCGGTCAAAAGGGTTCGCTGAGCACGATCATGCGCGGGCTTTCCAATGTCGATAAAGCCGACCGGCCGCGCATCGGTCAACTGGCCAACGAGATCAAGCAAGAAGTCGAAGGCGCGCTCGAAAAACAAAAGGACGCTCTTTATCGCAGCGAATTGGATGCCCGCTTGAAAGACGAGGGCATAGACGTCACACTCCCCGGGCGCGCAACTGCCCAGGGACGCCTGCATCCGCTCACTCAAGTGACCGATGAAATCATCAACATTTTTTTCGGCATGGGATACGAAGTAGCAGAAGGTCCTGAAGTCGAGACCGACTATTACAACTTCGATGCGCTCAACACACCTTTGAGCCATCCGGCAAGGGACGAGCAAGACACCTTCTACACCAACATCGGACCGCAGGTTCTTCTGCGCAGTCAAACATCGACCGTGCAAATTCGTGTCATGGAAAATCGCAAACCACCGCTCAAGATAATTTCTCCTGGTCGCGTCTACCGCAACGAAGAAGTGAATGCCCGAAAATACCCGCTATTCCACCAGGTAGAGGGTTTGCTCATCGACAAGGATGTCACATTCGGGCAATTGAGTGCGACACTCAACGAATTTATTCGCCTGCTTTTCGGCAAGCCGCTTAAGACCAGATTGCGCCCCGACTTCTTTCCCTTTACGGAACCTTCAGCCGAGATGGACAGCCAGTGCCCATTTTGCATGGGCGGCGGCTGCCGCACCTGCGGTCACCGCGGCTGGTTGGAATTGCTCGGCTGCGGAATGGTCGACCCCAATGTTCTAGCCGCCGTCGATATCGACCCCGAAGAGTGGAGCGGTTTTGC
>JAYRNY010000378.1:0-2636 GCA_041911975.1 bacterium
CACTGCCGGAATTCAACTTTCCGTTTTGAAATCATTTGCGTGCCCGTCAAATGAAATCTTGGAAGATGGAGAAACATTACGCGAACGCGTCAGCGTTTCCACGCAGAGCTTGTTGAATCTAGCCGGTGTCACGTCCGATCCGTTGCGCGGAAGAGAAAGTATTTTTCTTGGCACGATTATTCAAAACGCCTGGCAAAACGGTCAGGATCTTTCGCTCATCGATCTTGTCCGTTTGATTCAAACTCCCAATTTCACACAGGTTGGCGCGCTTGATCTGGAGTCGTTTTTCCCTAAAAAGGAACGCTTCGAATTGGCGATGGCGATCAATAACCTCATCGCCGCGCCCGGATTTGAAACCTGGATGCAGGGGGAATCTCTCGATATCGGAAAATTGCTTTACACCGACAGCGGCAAGCCGCGCGTTTCGATAATGTCGATTGCGCACTTGGAAGACAACGAGCGGATGTTTTTTGTCGCCCTTTTCTTAAATCAAGTCATTTCATGGATGCGCAGTCAGGCGGGCACTTCCAGCTTGCGTGCCATTCTTTACATGGATGAGATTTTCGGCTATTTCCCGCCAGTTGCAAATCCGCCCAGCAAACAGCCGCTTTTGACTTTGTTGAAACAGGCGCGCGCCTATGGTTTGGGTGTTGTGCTTGCCACGCAGAACCCTGTCGACCTCGACTACAAAGGTCTGGCTAATTGCGGCACGTGGTTTGTCGGCAGGCTCCAGACGGAGCGCGACAAGATGCGGCTTCTCGACGGATTGGAAGGTGTCGCCGGGGAAAAAGGTGCGAACTTCGACCGCGCCACATTGGACAAAATGCTTTCATCCCTGAAGAAGCGCACATTCCTTTTGCACAACACACAGGGCGAAGGTCTGGCTGCGTTCAAAACTCGCTTCAGTCTTTCATATTTGCGCGGTCCACTATCAAGAAACCAGATAAAGACATTGATGGATGGAAAAAAGAAGGCGGTCGCCGTTAAATCCGCGACTGCGATCGCTCCTGAAGCTAATGCTGGCTGCGTACAGGTTTCCCCATCCGCGAGCCAGCCAGCTACAAGCGAAGTTCCTCCCGCTAAGGAGAAAACCGCAGAGCCGGCATCAGGAGTTTCCAGCTCCGCGCCAATTCTTCCGCCTGACGTTCCTCAATACGTGCTGCCAATCAAAGGAGCGGTCGGCGCCAATAACAAACTCATCTATGCCCCATGCATTCTTGCAGTGAGCCAGGTCCGCTTCGTCGATACGAAGTCGAAGCTCGACCACGCCGTCTCGCGCTCCTGGCTGCTTCCGGTCCGCGAAGATCCAGTATTCATATTGATGGACGACGGCACCGAAGAGAAGGTCAAAGTCACCGACCTGGAATCCAAGCCTGCAGAGCAGGCTGAATTTATTTCTCCGCCGCAGTGGGTTTTCCAACCAAAACAATACAAAGCCTGGATGAAGAAATTTCAGGACTGGTTGGTGCTGAAGGAAAAGCACTTTGTCCTTTCCTGTCCGGCTTTCAAGTTGTCGTCCTGCAAAGATGAGACGGAGCGCGACTTCCGCATACGCGTGCGTGAGAAGGCGAAGGAGCAGCGGGATGCAGAGATTGAAAAGCTGAAGGCGAAGTATCAGGAAAAACTCTACACCCTCGAAAACAAAATTCGAATGGCTGAGCAGACAGTTGAGCGTGAGCAAGAGCAGATGAAGGCTCAGGACATGCAGACGGCAATCTCAGTCGGTGCAACTGTTCTCGGCGCCTTCCTCGGAGGGGGCAGAAGGGTGTCGTCGAGAGCTTTAGGCCGAGCGACCACGGCCGCTCGCGCTGCCAACCGATCCGCTTCCAGCAGAGCCGATGTAGAGAGAGCGAATGAAAATCTCGATGCGCTCAGTGAAAAAATGGATGCCATCGAACAACAATTTCAATCTGAAGTTTCCGCTATACAGGCGGCGCTCGACAAAGCCGCAGAATCCGTCGAAGTCGTTAGCATCGCTCCTAAGAAGACAAATGTAAGTGTCGATGTTTTCTCATTTGCATGGGCGCCCTATCAATTAATTGATGGGAAGTATGTTCCACTATGGCGCCATTAGCAGCAAATCGGTGCGAACTGACCTTGGCGCTCTCTGCGTCTGTGTTTGTCTCTTCGATGGCTATGATGTTCGGCAATTGCTCAACTGGGCCGAGGACAGCAAAGATCTTGACACTGATACTGCACAATTGAAACGCCTGCTTCGCGAAAACCCCGGCGTCCGAGTAGAACAGGCTGTTTTCAGCGCCATCAGGCGGTTAGCTCGCCATCGCGCCTTTGAAGTCGCGCGCGAATTTCTCGATGGTTTGATGTCGCCTGTCGGGTGATTTTTCCAGAGCCTTGAGGATGACGGCATCGACATATTGATTGATGCGCACTCCCGGTGTCACGCCTGATGGTGCGGTAGGTTTCTTGACCAGATGCTTTTGGCGAATTTCTACTCCGTTTGCTCCTTCAAATGGCGCAATGCCGGTCAATGCTTCGTAGAGAATGCATCCCAGAGAGTAGATGTCGGAGCGGTCGTCCATCGCTTCTCCTGTGAGCTGCTCGGGGCTGGCATAGTATACGCCTTTGGCTGCATCGCCAAAGAAATCCAGTTCCGGTGGATCTTCCTGCTTTATGCC
>JAYRNY010000379.1:0-2875 GCA_041911975.1 bacterium
ATACCGCTGCCCCAGTTGGATGAGCTGGACGCAGTGATGAAGATACTGATCGGACTGCATGTGACCATGTTGGTGGGTTGCATTTCACGCTTCGTGATTGTTCGTGACTGGGGGATCTGGCGGTCTGTTGTATTTTTAACAGGCTGGCTGCTGATGGCCTTCTCACTGGTTGCACGTGTATGGTACGCGGCAAGCGGGTTGCCTGGCGGAAGGCATTTCTATCTGGTCAGTGTGCCCTTTTGTTTGCTTTCGATTCTGCTCTTTGTACCGACAACGACAAAAGACATTGCGCAGAAAAAGGTGAAACTTCTGTCAATAGGACTGTTATCGATCTATTGCTTAGTAATGGCCTCTCTGACGATAAAAGGCAATGAGTTGTGGTTTGCTGCTAATCGCAATGAAGCAGCACTCGAAGCTGCCATTTCCGATCTCTCGAAAAAGAATCCGAATGCCGATCGGCTTGTGTTTTTCAACCCTTCTGCCACGTACGATCATCTCGCGTTCTATCCGACCTTCGTAAATCTGCAGGGCTGCTTGAGGCCTCCTTTGTTTAGTCCTGAATTGCAAGAGAAGATAGCGACTTTGAGAGCGCACATATTCAATCTCGATCTTGTAAACAAGAATGCTCTCGCGGCCAACTTATCTCGCCCGAATACAATTGTATTTGGGTGGGATGCAAACAAAAAAGAATTGAGTGTAATTCCGAAAAACTACTTTCCATCAGCTGACAGTAATGCTGTCACCGCGGCCAAGGATGTGACACTCAAGCTGGTAAGCAAAGACTCCAAATCGGCGACTTACGAACTTTTAATGGATCCTTCCTTTGATAAAGGCGCGTACGATTGCCTTGAAGTTACGACAAGCATTACCTTCAAGTCTCGCAGTGAAATCGTGGACCCTACAATGCTGCTATCGTGGAATCGCGATGTGCGCAGCCGAAACAATGGACTGCTCTCTATGTATAGAAGTCCTGAAGGAAATCGCTCTGTATGGCGCGTCGATCAGACAGACGGTCTGGCGTCGGCGCTGTCTTGCTACATGGAGGCGGATGGCAGAACTCATAAATACAGATTTCACTTGTCTGAGCTTGCCAGTTGGATCTTGTTCGGAAAGTTGTCTGAATTGCGATTGTCTGTTGCTCCAATCAGCACTGAGATTCAGTCCGTTCGTTTTCTGAATTTGGATGATGAGATTCCGAAGTTGTCTGCTTCGCCCGAGTTGTGGACGCGTGAGCAGAACGGCACTCTTGTTTCCAAGTCAAAAGATTCACTTGTGTTGAATTTTGATGCGACGAAAATCTCAGGCGCCGATCATGTTATGGTGGAAATCTCCAAACCTTTTGAGTACTTCGAGTACTTCAATCCAACTTATCGCCAGGACGTATTGTCTGCAGGCGCTATGAAAAAGTATTCGCTCGAGGGATTGAAAGGTAATATCGAACTGTGGAGAGATGACTTCACAGTGCCGGGCGAATACGACGTGCGAATTGCGGCGTTCGATAAGGAAGGAAAGTTGCTCGGTTATGTCAGCGATTCTCTGACCATTCGCATATAGCTGTTTGCGTTTGGAATTATTGATATTTGCAATCACCTCTGCGCTTGGGTCTGAATTGCATATATATGGATGGGGATTTAATCTCGGCTGCTGGGGCGAAAAAGCCCCGAATGTGCGTTCCTGGCAGCGTTCCTGGCAGCGTTTTTGGCGTTTTTTTTGAATCGCGCGTTATTCAATCCGCGTTTGCGGGTCCAGCCCCCAGCCGATGAGAATCTCTCTCTCTTCGCTGGGAGATTTGGCTTTTTTGAATTTGGCGCCGGACTGTCCTTTGACACGGCGTTCGCATGCTGCCCAGGTTGCGTGGCGCTGTAAAACGCCATTGTGATAACTCAAATAAGTGGTTGGTCCGCCGCCGCCACCAACCTTGCTGCCGGATTTTCCTCCGCCGGAGGAGCCGGTAGTTTTTTTGTTTTCCGGTATTGGCTCTGCATCAGGAAGCTCGTTCTAGTCGATGAAATAACCATCGCGCGAACCTACATACAAATGGTCAGGCTTGTTCTTTGCATAAGACACAGCAATTTCGTCGCAGCGCTCGTTGCCCGCATAACCTGAGTGTCCGCGAACATATCTCCAATCCACATTGGACGGTTTGAGCCGCGTGACTTGCCTCAAAAGTTCTTCCCAGAGATCGCGGTTTGCTACGTCTTTTCCGTCAGCGCTTTTCCATCCTCTCGAGCGCCAGCCCCAGATCCACTGCGTGATTCCCTTAATCACATAAGATGAATCGGTATACAAAACTATTGGTGTCGGTTCCTTCAATTCCAGCATGGCAAGCGCGCGAATCGCTGCGGCCATCTCCATGCGATTGTTCGTCGTTTCTTTGACGCCGCCGCCCATCTCATGCACTGTGCCGTCGGGAAGAGAAACAATGCATGCCCAACCACCCGGACCGGGGTTGCCGGTGCAGGCGCCATCTGTGTAGATGAGAATGGACGAGGACGCTAAAGTCATGGCTACGAATTATCGCACAAATTGGAAAGCCGCCACTAAGTGCTGCTACTTGGAGCCTTTCTTGAGCTTTTTGATCGCCTTTTTGGCGAGCTCTTCATCCGGATAGTTTTTTTCCAGCTCGGATTCGAGTGTCTCTGCCATCCACTTCTCGGCGCCTTCGATGTCGCTCCACAGATAGCCACAGTCCATGACATAAGCTTCCGCTTCTCTCTCATCGCCGAAGCCGATAGTGGCCGGTGGTGTTTCAGGCAGCGGTAAAACTTCTGCAAGGTAGATCGGTACATGCATGTTTACGTTGAACGCTTTGATCAGCCACTGATTCGTTTTCTCTGACGCGCCGTACTTTCTGTAGATGTGGAGCGCCTTAGTG
>JAYRNY010000380.1:0-3857 GCA_041911975.1 bacterium
GAGCTGGCGGCATTGTCAATGTCTGTGCTGCCGGCTGTGCGACGCAGAGTTGCAGAAAACGAAAATACACCAGCGGATATTCTCGAACGCCTGTCTTATGACGTAGACTCGGACGTTCGTATCGCCGTGGGATTGAATAAAGTGGTCAATGAAAACGTAATGGCGCAGTTAGTTTGCGATGAAGATCCCGACGTTCGACTCTGGCTTGCATCAATAAGCTATCTGCCAGAAGAGCTTTTGCAGCAATTATGCGAGGATGAGAACCCACACGTAGCCCAGCAAGCTAGCCGGATGATTGCAGCACGCAACGATGCCATTGCCCGGATAATTATTAGTTTCGAATTCTTTTCCGATGACCACAAAAAGGTCATCGCTGCATTGCAAGAAATAATCGGGCAATACAATAATTGGCCGCCGGTCCGGGTGAGTAAGGCTACAACGAAGGTCTTGGATAGAATCAGAAAACATCTTGAGCGAGCCAGGACAATGTGTCTTGGTTGGTTGGATAAGATGCATCTCGATTGCAGCGAAAAACACGACGTCTTCAAACGAAGTGTTCAAGACGAGGCAGATCTACTGGCCAACATTTCTGAACTGATCCATGATCACGATAGTAGTGTCCTGCCCGTGGAACGTCTATCTACCTTGCTTGAGCGAATTACAGCGCACAAGGAACTCCATGAAAATGAACTGTTTGCTGAGATAAGAAAGCATTCCCCACAAAAGCCTACATCTGGCGAACACGAAAGGAAAGGAGGTCAATCATGACAATCATAACGCGCCCTAAAACACACCTACTAAAGCTCACAGAGCGCCGCGAAGTCGCAGACCGATCCTTAGCTATCTGGCTACAGAAACCTGCTGATTTCGATTTTACGGCGGGGCAGTTTGCTGAGCTTTCCATACTTAACCCAGAAGTTGACGCAGCTTCTGAACCAGAGCACCTGGCATTTTCGATGGCCAGCTCGCCGGAAGAAACTGAATTGATGTTTGCAACCAGGATACGGGGCGGGGCTTTCAAACAGGCACTACTCAATATGGCTCTTGGTAGCGAGATACAACTGGAGGGGCCATACGGCAACTTTATCTTACATGACGATGCGACAAGGGCTGCAGTATTTTTAGCGGGCGGAATTGGAATCACACCCGTGAGAAGTATTCTGGTTCATGCCGTAAAAGCTAAACTGCCGAATCAACTCGTACTTTTTTATTCCAATCGCAAGCCGGAAGATGCTGCATTTTTGGACGAGCTCAGGGACCTCCAGTCATTAAACCCAAATTACTGGTTTATCCCAGTGATGACACAAAGCGAGAAGTCTAAATCGGGTTGGATAGGTGAATCTGGTCACATCGATAAAGAAATGATTTCGAAATACTTAGAGGCGGTGGTGGCTCCGATCTACTACGTCGTAGGCTCACCAGCATTCGTGCAAGCTTTGCGCGAGATGCTTAGAAGCGCCGGTGTGAAAAATGACGATATTCGTTCGGAAGACTTTGTTGGCTATTAGTGTTCAGTGGAGTCAAAAATGAATGGAAAGATCGTTCGGAATGGCACCAAATACAGTGGCCGAATATTGAACGGCTCGAACACCGAGAGCAATTTAATCAATGGCAATGTAAGAAACGGAGGTTAAAAATCATGAAAACAAAATCAATATCGTTTGGCCGCGTCACTCCTGAAGAAGTGAAATCCAGATTGGACAATGGTGAAAAAATCACATTTATCGATGTGCGCAACGCTCAACCATGGGCCGATTCAGAGATCAAAATTCCTGGTGCGATTCGTATATCGCTTTCAGAATTGCAGGAGCGCTTGCCATTCATCCCTCGTTCTGAGCCAATCATCACATATTGCACCTGACCGCACGAACAAGCAAGCGCCAGGATGGCGTCGCAGCTTTCTGAGTTCGGTTTTGACGAAGTGCATCCTCTATTAGGAGGGTTTGATGCATGGTTGGATGCAGGCTACCCAATTGAATCCAAGTGAATTCCAGCACGGGCTCTTCAGGGCATACTTCTTTGATGAGCACTCGCTATCTGGATTGAAGATCAGTAACAGCAAATTTATTGAGGGTAAAATTATGGATGTTTTCAAATACTTAGATCTAGATCACCGACGGATAGATCAGCAACTCCGATCGCTAATTGAGCACTATGATCAATGGCCGATTAGGGAAGTGTTCGACAAGTCCGTGCGAATTTTTGATGAGATAAGGCACCACTTCGAGCGGCAAGAATCATTGCTGTGTGCGAGTATTCGCGGGATGCCAGACGCAGAAAAGCTAATGAATGAATGTTTGCTTGATCGAAAAAACATACAGGCGGAAATTGACAGTTTGTTGATGAGCCACGTAGATGACGCAGACTTTAAAGATGAACTTCGTGCCCTGCTAACGAAGATAGATAAACATATCCAGCTCTCTCATGAAACACTTTATGTGAAACTTCAAGAGTGCCTGTCCCCAGAAGCCTTGCTTGATCTCGAAGGCGAGTTTGAGCAAATGATACTTGCCTAGACCGCTAACCGATCCTGGAGGACTAATGCTCAATTCCTGCCCTGTGACTAAGTTGGTTCTGAATCCCAAATCGCCGTTTAGGTTGGACCTGACGGTTTGGGTGTTACGCAGAATTGAAAAGAATTACGTTGATCATTGGGATGGCGAAACTTATCGCCGCGCCTTGGTTTTCCAGGGACGTCCCGTGGAAGTGGACGTGACACAGGAAGGGTCGTTCGACGCACCCATGGTGGCAGTTTCAGTTCGCGATGAAGAGGTGGATCCTGACGCTATTAGAGATACAGTTTCAATGATGTTGGGTCTGTCTGTTGATCTGGCAGATTTTTATGAGAATGCACGTAAGGACCAACTGCTTGCTGAACTGACGTCGCCCTTCATTGGGATGAGACCGACGCGCTTTCCGTCTCTGTTTGAAGCGCTGCTCAATGCGGTGGCATGCCAGCAAGTTTCATTGCAGGCAGGACTACAAATTCTCAACAGGCTAAGCCAAACTTACGGTAGACGGAGCGGGCATTTGCACGCTTTTCCGACCGCCGACGATCTTGCACTGCTTGAACCTGCGGATATAAAGAAGGTCGGCTTCAGTTTGCGCAAGGCAGAAACGATTTCAACGATCGCGCGATCTGTTGTTTCAGGTGACATAGATCTTGAGCGGCTGAATGACCTGAACGATGAGCGAGCCGTCTCTCGATTGACCAGCTTGTCAGGAATCGGCAGATGGAGTGCTGAATACGTGTTATTGCGTGGAATGGGACGGCTACATTCTTTTCCCGGCGATGATGTCGGCGGCGCTGCAAAACTCCAAAAGTGGTTGTCTCTAAAAACGCGACCGACATATGCGCAGGTTCAAGAGTTGCTCGTACGATGGCACCCTTACCAAGGCGTGATTTATTTCCATTTGCTCTTGCGTAGCTTACTAGAAAAAGGAATGATCTAGGGATGTGCGAGGCTAGAATTCTACGTTCTTCTTTCTAGGCTGCTGGATCTCAACGACATTGTCTTCTTTTTCTTCAGGGTTCTCAAACATCTTCTTATGAGCTACTTCGCGAGCTGTTCGCTCCGCTTCGTGCGCGGAGTGCGCATAGACTTTGCGGGTGGTGCTTACGTCTTTGTGATTGAGAGCGTTGCCGATCACGGAGAGACTTGCTCCGGTCATAGCCATATAAGAGCCAAGCGTCCGCCTCAAGTCGTGCAAATGGAGATTCTCTATTTTTGCTCGTTTCAGAATGCGTTTCCATCCTTTCTTAGGATCATACAAGTGCGGGCTCTTTCGTCCGGGAAACACATACTCGAATGATTTTCGATTCGCGAAGCGGTTCTTGAGTATCCCTAGCTCGGGAC
>JAYRNY010000381.1:0-3796 GCA_041911975.1 bacterium
AGAAGGCCCGAAAAAACTGGGCGAAATAACCAAAATGACGATAATGGAGTCACAAAGACAGCTATTGTCGCGGCTTCATGTCAACTTCAATACATGGTTCTCCGAGACTTCGCTGCATACATCCGATGCTGTTGCCTCTGTTCTCAAAGAATTCGAGAAAAATCAAAAGTGCTATGAATCCGAAGGCGCATTGTGGCTGAAAGCGAAGGAGCTGGGCGACGAGAGAGACAGAGTGCTGCGCAAGAGCACGGGCGTCACTACTTATCTGGCAAACGACGCTGCCTATCACTTGGATAAGTACAGGCGCGGCTACGATCAGATCGTGAATATCTGGGGCGCCGACCATCACGGTCAGGTGCCGGGGCTCAAAGCCTCCGTAAAAGCACTGGATCTGGATGCAGAAAAACTGGAAATCATCCTCACTCAGATAGTAAATCTGAGCCGCGAAGGGCAGATGGTGAGGATGTCCAAGCGGGCAGGAACAGTGGTCACTCTGGAAGAGGTCATGGATGAAGTGGGCGTTGATGCGACCCGCTATTATCTGGCGGAGTCCAATCCCCAAAACCCGATTAACTTCGATCTGGAATTGGCAAAGCGCACATCCAGAGAGAATCCTGCATTCTACATACAATATGCTCACGCGCGCTGTTGTGCCATCTTGCGGCGGGCAACCGAAGAGCAAGTAAATCAAGAGAGCGGTGCGACTGAAAAACCTCTTCTGACGCACGAACAGTTAGAAGCATACAAGGCTGATTACAAGTCGAAGCCGGATGCATTCAGAGCCGCTTTCGAGCCCGGCCACGAGGTGTTTCAGCATCAAAAGGCGATCGTGCAGAAACTGGATTCTTTCCCTGACGAAGTGAAAGAAGCTGCGCTTTCGAGACTACCCGGAAGACTGGCTAGGTATGCATATGATGTGGCAAATGATTTGCAGAAATTCTATGAAGTTTCGCGCGTGATCACCGACGATTTATCGGTCACGAAAGCTAGGCTAGGCCTGATTCTTGCTACAAAGCAGGTGCTGGCGAATGCGCTTAAGATAATCGGCGTGTCAGCGCCGGAGCGCATGTGATCTAGGTTAATACCGGTCACTTGTAGAAGATCGCAGATCTATTGGACGCATTAATTTGCTTGGGAGGCAGGCACAAAAGCCCGTCAAATGCTTCCGTGTACGGCACTCGGGTGCTAGGCTAGGAATAGGACATACCATCATTTTTATCGGGAATCGGCACTGCCGTATTAGCTTAGGGGACTTTTGATGGACATGGAAGATAAGTTCAGCCTGGAGCTGACGCAGGAAGAGGGGGTCCTTCTTCTGACCAGTGCAAGGCTTTTGGACAAGCTAGTTGCGGGCGTGACCATTCACTCAAAAGATCGAGATGAACTCATAAAAGACATCATTGAAAAGCTATCGCAAAAGGTTGCGCCGGCTCTTTCTGTAATGTCGGATGAGCTTGCCGAGGCCATCGTGGATTCGGTGCTCGGCTGTGACGGAGAGGACGATCTCGACTTCGATCTATCGCTTATTGAAAGCGAAATGAATGAAGAGCAGCTCGATCTGCAGGTTATGAATTTTCCGATGTATGCCACCGACGAGACTCTTCCCAAGCTGGAAAAGGCGCTCGTGGACCATCGCATGGTCAAAGCCGAATACTATAGCTTTGCCAGAGAATCAGTAGACAGAATTACTCTTAACCCGCTCACCATTCTCAAGGAAGAAGGACTCTGGCGGGTTATTGCTTACTGCCACGAACGCAAGGAAGTACTTCTCTTCCGGGTGGACAGGATAAAACAGTTGAAAGAGACAGCACAGCATTTCGAGACGCCGAAAGATTTTTCGCAGCGTAAGGCTCAGAGATACGCGACTTACTGCTGAATCTTTTATATGGTTTATATGATTGAACTGATAAACTCTGAAATTCAGAACGCTTCTTAGTGTTTTCTTTGAGTTGAATGTTCGGCTGTTTTACATATAATAGGATCATAATGACTTTCGCCAGCAAAATAAAATCCACGGGCGGCAAGATTGCCGTTGGCAGCGATCATGCCGGGTTTGCATTGAAAGAGAAGATCAAGAAATTGCTGACCGGCAAGTCTATCGAATTCATCGATTTCGGCACATTCTCCGACGATTCCTGCGATTACCCGGACTACGCCCGAAAAGCCGCAGATTCGGTGGCTTCAGGCGAAGCTGTCTGCGGAATTCTTTGCTGCGGCTCGGGCGTTGGCATCTCGATTGTGGCAAACAAAGTGCGCGGCGTGAGAGCGGCACTTTTGCATGAGCCTGAAACAGCTGCGCTGTGCAGGCAGCACAATGATGCAAACATGCTCTGCATGGCCGGGCGGACAATGGATGAAAAGCTACTTGAGCCGACCATCGACGCCTTTCTCAATTCGGAATTCGAAGGCGGGCGCCATGCAAGGCGCGTCGATAAAATCGAAGAACCGCGAAAGGGTGAAACACCCGGCAGCTGGGCGAAATAGAAGAGATTGCCGGGTCGCATAAGATGCGCCCCTACGAGTTTCTCACTTATTTTTTGCGGCCTTTTCCGGCAGTAACAAGCTGTTTTTCCTTTTCATTTGCAGTGGCAAACTCTTTGCGCCAGACAGCAAATGCGTGAGCAATGAGCTTCCCTTTGTCGTTATAAGCAGGGCCGATCAATGTAGTATCAGGCAATTTTGCCAGCCACTGTTTTTCAAACCTGCTCAGTACGGAAACAAAACCTTCATCCCCTAGTGCCTCGGCCAGTCTTACGCAGTTTCTATTTTCTTTGCCCTTTTTGACAAGAACGGCTATACAGCCTGATCTGCGCCTCTTTTCCTTGGTGGTCTGCAAACTGGGGTCAGTGTTGAATGAATTGCCGACCAGCAAAAAACTCTTGCCCGGCCATGCGGAAGTTTCTTTAAAAGGAGTGATATCGATATGGTTGAGCAATTGCTTATATCGCTCATCCATTCTTCTTTTGCCGTCCGCTTCATCAGCTTCGGATGCGATGCGTGTAAGCGTTACTAAAAGCCGTTTCGACTCGTCTTTCGATGGCATGGTTGAGCAACCTCGCATAAATTTATTCAGTCACTCAGTCTTCATGCACATGAAATTTGATCGCTAAACTGCGAAAAACGCGATTGACGCTCAATTAAGATGAATTCTCAAAACCGCGTAAAATAGCATATCTTGGCGATATCTGTGTGGCATAATCGCATTGACTGGAGTTTTCGGAGATTGCTTATCTAGCAATGCGAATAATAGTTGCTCCCTGCGCATATAAAGGTACGTTCTCGCCGACTATGGTGGCGCGGGCGATGGCAGAAGGCGTTCGCCATGCTGCCCCGGAAGCTGTCATAGAAATGGTTCCTATATCCGACGGTGGTGATGGGACCATTGAGGCGCTCTATGCAGGAGCCGGTGGGACCAGAGAAGAGATACCCGTCACAGGCGCACTGAATGAACCGGAGACAGCGGTCTGGCTGTCGTTGCCGGAGACGGCAGTTATCGAGCTTGCTTCTGCTTGCGGCATCGCCAAGTTGACGGGAAGAACTCTGAAGCCGCTGGAAGCTCATACATACGGGCTGGGGCAGGTCTTAAAGGAAGTCGTGGAATTGCGCCTTTACCGGCGAATCGTTATTGCCGTTGGCGGTAGTGCCTCTACAGATGGTGGCGCCGGAGCTCTCACCGCATGTGGTGTCAAGTTCCTGGACGCGGCCGGAAGTGAGGTGCCTCTCGGCGGAGGAAGCCTGGGTCGGATTGCCAGTTGTGACATATCCGCAATCAGAGACTGGATAATGAGTTCGAAGG
>JAYRNY010000382.1:0-2652 GCA_041911975.1 bacterium
CATCGGGAAGTATTGAAAGAGCTCAGGATCGAGCGTTTTTCCGCTCAAGGTATGCGCCCACCAGTACTCGCCCAAGCGGTACTGGCCGTCATACTCATAGATCACTTCCGGGCAGATGGACGCGTGGACGAATTCGCGTTTGTGCAGGTGTTTCAACGACCTGATTAAATTTAGCCCGAGAGAAAGAATTTCACCTTCCAGCATTCTTTCCTTTTTCGAAGCCAGGCAAACGGACTCTAAAGGCAAATCTAAAACCTGGTAATAGTCACCGTTGTCCAGCCAGCCGGCATCGAGAATATTCACAGTCAGAGGGCTCTGCGTCTTTTCCTTCAGGCACATGGAATTTGTGCACAGACTGGCCAAGAAAACATCATCGTCCGGCTGAACGAAATCTGCCAGCCGGCCCTCATCTCCCGGCCGGCCAACCAGCCAGCGGCTGCCGTAGGGGCCGGATTCCTTTCTGTCGGCAAAGACATAGCCAGAAGGAGTGTGCGAGATTGGCGGAGACAATGTCAAAGGGACCATCCTCATTACTTTGCGTGAATTATACCCAGGCGCGCCGTGCTCACAGGCCGGTCCTGCAACAAAACTGAAATAAGTGCCGCCTAGTATTAATTTGGGACGCCTCACCCACTTGGCGCCCACGCACCCCAAAACGCGCACGACCACTGCCAAAACCCCATAGCCGGGCGAAAGCTTGATTTGGTTTTGAGCGTTGATTCAATCCTAAAGACGGGAATTGAACTAGAGTGCCTCATGGTTTTGGCCAGATTCTAAAAAATGACTGATCCTAAAACAGACCCTCAAGAAAACAAACAAAAAAAGCTCGAATCGCCTGAGATCGATGACGATATCGATGTCGACCACAACGATGAGTTCCACGGCGTTGACGACTTCATTGCCGATGCCGAGGAAAAGTGGACGAGCGCCAGCCAGGACAAGAATAAGTCCTTCCTGACAGAAGAAGAGCAACTGGCTCAGCTTTTTGATAACGCGCTATCGGGCAACCAGTTGGCCTTAAAGTCAAATCAGTCAGGCCAGACGCAGGATCTGGCGTTGCCCGGCGAGCCGATGCGCGGTCCGCTCACAGACGCCCTGCCGCGGCAGTGGTCGGTGAATGTTCGCGACGTTATGGGCCCGACAGGCGACAGCGACAAAGAACAGCCACACCAGGAATATTTCAAAGATTTCGGCATGCACATTGCCGGTCGGGAGCTGAATCTCCCCGGCACATCCGGTCCCACCCTTCGCCTGGGAAGAAACCCTCTCAAAACGGACCTCAGCGTCACCGACAATTACGTCAGCCGCGAACATGCCAATATCACAAGCGAGAACGGCAAGACTTTCATTACCAATCTGCAAGAGTCCAACAAGACTACATTGATTCGCAATGGCGTCGAGATTCCTGTGCAGCTATATCCGGCAAAAACAGAACTTTTGCCGGGCGACACAATCAGACTCGGTCGCTATACCGAGATGCAGTGGATGAAAGCTGCAGACCTGAAAAATCTGGGCAGACCGACTCTATACAATCCCAAACCAGGCGAGGCCGACCCGGCCGCTACCGAGAAAGCACGCGAGGAGTCGAACAAATTCCTTCGCACTCACGAATATTCAAAACCCTTTCCCGATGGCTTCCAAAACATCGGCGGCAACAATGAAATCGATGCGTCAGGAAAACATCACGACAAGGAGCGCCCGTCTGTCGTAATCGATCAAAGGCCGGGAGCAGATCCGGCTCTCGAGCAATTCGTCAAGGACATGAAGGCCAAGTATTCGCATCTGGCAGGCGACCCGAAAGCGCTGGCAGAGGCACTTGCCAAAGAGTCCAAGGCGGCGCTGGAGCCGAAAGGCTGGAGCAGTGCGGCCGTTGATGACGGCTATGCCAAACTGCGCAGCGAATATGCCGGCCAACGCATGCTTCTGGGCGACTTCCTCACGGCGGCGAAATTCTCGAAAGGAGCCGGAGTCTGCAATCATCAAGCGATGCTGACAAAAGTGGCATTCGACAATTTCTATCCGGAAGGTATGCCCAATCGCCCGGAAATGAAGATGGTGCGCGGTTATTTCGGCGAATCACCGGCCGGCTTGCCGGCCGAAATGGCTATGAACCATGCCTGGAATACCCTGACGGTGCCCGGAAAGGACGGCAGCAAAGGCCGTGAGATGGTCATCGATCCTCGCAACAGGATATATGGAGAACCGCTGGAAGCGCATCCGGACCACCATGCCGGCAAAGACGTACCGCAATTGCGCCCCCGAGACTTGCAGCCCAAGGCGCTCGATCTAAAAGCTGCACCACTCACGGAAACTGAAGTCGAGCGCTTGCGCGGACAAGAAGTCCGATACGGCACACGCGGCTGGAAGATCAAAGACATCAAAGGCGACCTCGTTGAAGTCAGTACGTTCGCCCTCAAAAACGCCGAAGCGGACAAGTTCGCCGAAGCCAATCCGGAAGCGGCAAAGAGCGGAAAATGGGTAGTCGGTCAGGAATACAACGTCAAGCGATCGAACGGCGAGATTGACGGTGGATGGCAGCTGACGGGCATCGTCGAGCGTGACGGCAAAAATGTATTTGTGCTCACCAAGCCGGATGGATTGACAAGGCGCGCTCTTCTGGAAGATGTGCAAAAGCAAAATCCGGAAGTCTTC
>JAYRNY010000383.1:0-13995 GCA_041911975.1 bacterium
CCCGGAAGGCTTCACCGGAGAAGGCATGAATACAGGTTTCTTGTCACTTGGCGGCACTCTGCCCAAGGGCTGGGAAGCATATCTGGAAGCGAAGGGTATCGATCCAAAGACAGTCAAGATCATCAACACGAGCGAAGTCCCGCTGGAAGCGGATCCAAAGGGCGCAAACGGCGAAAACGCTCTCGATCTTTTCATTCACAAAGAGCCGCTGCCTCTGGCCAATACGATCATGATTGCCGCGGAAAATAACGACGCCGGTATGCCTACCGGTATCTTGAGAGCGGCATTCCCGAAAGAAGGCGAACAGCAAATCAGTCACTTCAGCATCAGCTGGGGTATGGCCGAAGACGGCTGGACTGCGCAAGCGCTCAAGTCGACGGAAGATGCCGCGCGCCGTGCCGGTCTGAAGGGCACGACAGTAACAGTAGCTGCAGGCGATGACGGTGCTGGCGACAGATCGCCGACCAGAAAGCAGCAAGTCGACGTTCCCGCCGGTCTGGCAAATGTCACGGCAGCAGGCGGCACGAGACTGTGGCTAAATCCTGACGGTACCTGGGCCAAAGAAGAAGTCTGGAGAGGAAACGGAGCAACCGGCGGTGGCAGATCCATGAAGACGCCGAGACCGGACTATCAAAATGGCGTGGAAATGCCGGCAAACTTGAACGGATCCAAATTCAACGGCAGAGGAGTGCCCGATCTCTCCGCCGATGCTGATCCAAGATCCGGTATTCTGACTTACACCGATTTTGGCGTGGACGCAATTGGTGGTACAAGCGCTTCGGCTCCAGAGCTGGCTGTCGCTTCCGCCATGATCTCGAAGGCCACCGGCAAGCCAACCGGATTCTGGAATCCGGAACTATATAGACTGGGCAAGGAACATCCAAGTGTATTCCGCGACGTCACTGTCGGAGACAATACCGACGGTGGTATCAAGGGTTATCCTGCCACCAAGGGCTGGGATGCATCTACCGGATGGGGCACACCTCATATTGAGAATTACATCTCTGCAAGAAACAGTCTGTTCAACCAGACCCCGCGAGCTCGCACCTTCCACGCATTGAGGCATGATTTGCTCAACAACTACACGACTGTTCCATTCTGGGCTGTTCCATTCCAATCGGGTGTGGTCACCACCAATGATTCGAGTCGTGAGTTGTACCAAAGAGAGCCGGCGGCCCCCTGGCACCGGGCGGAGCAAAAGGTGTAGGGCGGAGCGATCATAAAAGAATGCTGCCCCGACAGCATTTGTGCAATGGTTGAGTTCAGCCAAGCGTAGGGGAGCATTGCATGCGACCAAACATTTTCCGATGTGACCGCGTTTCATCGAGAACTCCGCTGCACTGCTATACTCCTGACAGAATTCAGAAAGTTAGCACGCCGGAATGCCTGATAATAAAACAACAAAAGAGCAGGAACCGATGTGGCCCTCCCTGATTGCCATGGCTGCGGCCGGAGCGTTGCATGCCGCCATGCCACCGCATCTGGCGCTAGGACCTCGCTGGGCAATCTTAATTGTAGTGGTGGCGCTTCTGGTGCCAGGTGAGGTCTTTCATGCCCTTGGAAAGCACTCTGTCTGCAGGATATTGGGTTACATCGTCATAAGTATTGTCACCGTAGGTATGATCGGATCGGTGATTTTGCTTTTGCAGGCGATTCCCAATCATAATGTGGCACCATTACAGCTATTGCATTCGGCCACTGCACTTTGGGTGACGAACATACTCGTGTTTGCAGCCTGGTATTGGAGACTCGATGCGGGTGGACCTCACAAAAGAAACATGAGAGAGGAGCACAGCAATGGTGCTTTTCTCTTCCCGCAAATGACCGTCGATATAGAGACCGAAAATGATGAGGAGCAAAAGAATTGGCAGCCCCACTTTGTCGACTATCTCTTTTTGGCGTTCAATACCAGCACGGCTCTGTCTCCCACTGATGTGCCCGTCCTGTCCAGGTGGGCAAAAGGATTGATGATGGTGCAGTCAACCATCTCACTGACTGTTGTCGGTTTACTTGCCGCCCGCGCTGTTAACATTCTTTGACTGGTTCCTTCTTTCTTTTATCTGTTTATTAGTGTTGCTTACGAAATTAAGAGATCACGCGTCCCTTTATCTTTCATTCGCCAGATTGCATGATCGACAACGACGTGATGAAATTGCACTGTAGTAAATATGGTGGCAACCGCCATGATGTAGCTGAAGCCGAATTGCTGCAAAATATGCGGTATTCCGACAAAGAGCGCAATTCCCGCAATAACTAGGAATCCAAAGTATCGAAGACACTTTTCTTGCAGTAAGAGTGTAGAAATTTTGTCGGAAGGTATGTTCGCCAGCGCGCCCTGCTCTTTCAAGTACACAGAAGCAGTCACCACCAAATACTGGCTTCCGTGGAAAAAAGCAGGAACATAGATCCATAGCGTGTTTGTCGAGCTGGAGCCAAGGACAAAAATTGCTACGCCGGTGACTGTAAGAATGAGCGCGGGAAGAGGGTAGGTTTCTCCTGAGTTTGTCATTCGATACAAGAGTCTTCCAGCAAATACTATTGCCGACACTACCAGCCAGAATGCACAAGCAACAAAAATCCACTCAGGCAAGGGACCCCAGAATGGAATTTTTTGACCGAGAAACTCGGTGCCGCTCCAGCTCTTGTATGTGAGCTGTCTGACAATGGCAAACACCATCGTCGCTTGCATAAGGCACGCCAGAAGTCGCTTGTCCCAAACTCCCATTTTGAAATTGCGTTTCAAACAGTAGAGCAAGATTATCCCGTACGTTTGTTTTGTGAAATGCTGAGAGACAATCAAAAGATAGATTTTGGCAAGAATTGGTGGTATGTCTTTGTTTGAACATGCAACCAGTGCCACTGTCGATAGAGCAAGTGGAAGCCATACAGTGTGCAATGAAAAGCCGTTCTTAAAACGCTGTTCGCCATAGAGGCGAACGAGGCTGGCAACCGTGTGTGTCTCACCCAGAAAGATTGTCGCCAGTGCGGAAACAGTCAGTAGAGATTGGGCTGCTAAATCTGTCGAATGAGCACCAACCACGAAGTAATGAAGGCCAAAAAGTATCCATACCAAACCGCCGCAACAAAACAACAGATCGATTGCGGGATGGAGAATCCACTTGTAATGCGTTGTTTGGTCAGTGCAGCGCGGTGAGTGAGCGTCAGCCGGCTGGATAGTTTCTACCGACAGCGCAGGCATTGTGTCGACTTGACTGTCGTCTTGTCTGAACAATATTGCAGGATGATTGGCTATGGCGCTCATGAGAATAGATTTGCGTCTCTGGCTGCGACCACCAAAGAGTTAACTGCAAATGGAATTGCCAAACCGGCTTTTATTATGAACAATGCTACCCAGAAATCGCGTTGCAGCCGGTCTTTCCGTTTCCAGGGCGAGTCGGCGGCGAATGCAGCGCAGTTGAGCAGATTGGTAATGATGCCCATACCTGTGAACAGGAAGCTGGTACATACTCCCAGGGATACAAAGCAACGTTTAAGACCGTTGTGCTGTTTTGCCATGAATAAGAGAGCCGTAAGGAGCAGACCGGATCCCCAGAGAACGGTTATGATCTCGGCACCATTGGCTACAACGTTGAGCAATGCTTCCAACATGGCAAGCATGTTGACGCGAACGGTGCCGGCTGTATTGACTCCCGTTACGACAGTGAAATCATCTCCTTGAGGGCCGATTGTGCCCATAGTTGCGCCTTGCAGGCAGGGTGGCTCCGGATCTGCGTTTTCCTGCAGTGCGGGATCGGCGCCTGATGGACCTATGGTTCCCATGGTCGCGCCTTGCAGCGGTATTTCCGTGTCACTTACAGAGTGGTCGACCCTCTGTGTGACCATGTGTCCTGATGTGTATTGAGCGAAGCACGGCTGCAACGCAGCTGTTAGTGAAATCAATAAGAGAGCGCCGCCGGCCGCTTTGATGGCGGCGCGCCGAAAGAGTCTATCCATCGCGATTACTCCGATGTTGAATTTAGAACAGTATGAATAAACGGCTGTCTTAGTAAATGGAAGCTGCTGCTGGCACCTGGTTGAAAAAAGGTTTTACCGGCATTTTCCAGCGTTATTGTCGACAAATGCGCCGCGCTCTTAAATAGGGGAAACCCTGATTCATTCTCAGGGCGTGCTCCGCCGTCGTGTATATCGCAGGGGCGTATGCAATGCGCCCCTGCACATAAACCTACAAATACCTGTACAAGTGCCGGTCTGCGCCTAATTTGCATCTAAGGGACCAACAAACGGCACTGTGCCCGGGTTACAATCATGGGCCATGAATACAGAAAAGCCGCCCCGAAAACCTCCGGAACGAGAAGAGTATGTTCGCAGCGACGCGCTGAAAACGATACAGCTGCCTCCTGCTGAACCGTTTCGCTCATATGCATTGAGACTGAAAGACGCTCTCGCCAGCGATGACAAGAAAGAAGTGCAAAGCGTCTGCAAGGCTCTCATTGATGAGCTAAGCGACGCATATGGCGTCACCAGGCCGACTGTGAAAGTCCTCAATGTCAGACCGCGTGAAGAGGGTGATAAGTGGGTTTTTGAAACCTTTGGCGACTACGATCCGGAAACCCTGAGAATTAGACTCTGGATGAAAACACCCCTCCAGAAGAAGCCGACGAGCTATGGTGTTTTGCTCAGCACTTTATGCCATGAATTCTGCCACCATCTCGATATGGTGCAGCTGGAGTTTCCCAACACCTTTCATACGCGAGGTTTTTACGATCGCGTTGGGCTTTTGTATCACCATATTCAAAACACGCCGGTGCGGCGGATTATCTGGCAAGAGCACAAAGACGGTTCGCACAGCATTGACTGGGGCCGGACAATGAAGGGCACCCCGAAAGCCCTGGTATAGTCGGGCTGAAACAATCTTGAAACAAACTTGAAACCACCTTGAAGCATCTCGGCGGTACAGTGGGCAACATCAAACCCCCTTTACTAAACCGCGCTGAGGCATACATCATGTTTGGACATCAAAACGAAGGATCGTCTTGGAACTTCAATCTTCAGTCTTGCGATACTTCTAACAACGCAGTTTTCAGCGAAGTACAGAATTCAATGAGCGATCCCAGAATATGGGATTCTCTAAGACGAACAATGGATTCTGCTCAGTATCAGACTATGCAGGGTTTTCCAAATTCAGATGCTTTACTAGGTGATTTGAGTTCATCGAATAGTGTTAATGACTCCACTCGTCACAAAGAAGTCGAGCACTGTTCTTCTCATAAGGATAACTTTCTCGAAACCGCCATAAAAGCCCCAGCTTTACTCATGGATACATGGAAAGAGGTGTCCGGAATCAAGATGGCTGAACAGATGGTGTTATCGGTTCTCCAGAATCCTGAAGCAATGAAGTTGGCCGTAATGGCGATTCAAACCGGTATGTGTGCTTAACGGACCAGGTTAGGGCGAAAACCTTCAGTTCGCACGCCGCCCATGTGTCGGCGAGCCGCCGGCGCTCCCAAGAATTCCCAGGAATTATTCGTCTGTTTTCTCAGCAAGCGGAATGCGCAGCCAGAATGTGGTGCCTTCTTCTTGCCCGCTGTGAAACCCGATTGTGCCACCATGTGCTTCGACGATAGACTTGGATATTGCCAGACCTAGCCCACTGCCTTTGCCGACCTTGCCGTCCTCTTTGCTGGTCTGTTTCCACCTGTCGAAAATGCTTTCTTTGAGCGAGGCTGGAATTCCTCGTCCGTAGTCCTTGATCGAAACCTCGGCCGCTGACGGCAGAAGTTTGATAGATACCTCTACAGAGCTATCTTTGTTGGAAAACTTGATGGCGTTCGATAGCAGGTTGACGAGCACCTGCATAAGTCTGCTGTCATCGGCAAGCACTTTTACTTGTTGCAAGTCGTTCTTTATCGTTACATCCTTTGCTTCACAAAGAGGTTTGACCGATTCGGTTGCGGCTTCAACAAGTGGTGCCAGTTCGATTGGGGAAAGGTCGAGCGCCATCTGGTTTGCTTCCAGTTTTTCTATGTCCAAGAGATTGTTGATTAGAGCGATCAGTCTGTCTGTCTCTCGCTCTGCGGTTTTGACTCTCCTAAAGCCGATTTCTTTCAGTTCTCCATAGGCGCCGTCGCTGATCAGCTCCAGAGTGCATTGCACCGCAGTCAAAGGTGATCGCAAGTCGTGGCTGATCATGGCTACGAATTCTTGTTTGACACGGTTGGCCTCAGCCAGAGCGTCCGCCATTCTATGGAAAACGGAGTCCAGTTCTGCGATCTCATCTCGGCCTTCCACTCGATCGTTGAGCGGTTTGTTTGCGGCTAATCTTATGGTGTTGTCGATTAAAACATTCAACCTGCCCGTGATGCTTCGATTGAATGAAACAGACAGATAGAGCGCGATTGCCATGTTAAGAAGGACGCCGAACGTAAGCCACAGCGCAATCGAATTGCTGGCAAAATCATTGGCTTCTCGATCCGCCATTTCCTTTATGCGATAACGCTTGAGCAGTTTGTCGAATTGCCGTTCGGCGACTAATCCCTGCCTGTAGAGTTGGGGATAAAAGACTATTCGGTCATAAGTTTTGTCTTCATCCTTGCGTCCAAAAGAGCCTTTGCACTTTTCGAGAATATCAATTGCGCTGCTGACTGATCCTTCCAATTTGTCGAGCTCGGTCAGATCCGCCGCCTGATCTTTGAGCAGTACTTTCAGCTCAGCAAACTCTGGTGGTACGAGTTTTCTTATGTCTTCATACTGTTGCAGCAATCTGTCGTCTTTAGTGTCGGTATAAAGCGCCAGCGTGCGGGCGGCAGTTTGCATCTGCCTGGAGAGTATGGACAGCGAGGTGACGACATTCCTGGCCCGTCGCTCTTCCCAGATCTGGGCGCGCGTTTCCATCAATAGTTTCGCCAAAACACCGATGAACAACAGCTCGACGATTAACGGCACTATTACCAGAATGATTCCGCGGTGAGCTATTTTCAGAGGTCGCATTGCTGTCATCCGTAAGGAGCGTTTGCAAGCACGGCTCTACCTCAGGTTAATGTTCCACATCGAGCTAAGTTTTAGGCAACTAAGAGTATATACAAGGGCTTTTGTGGAAAGAGTATTTTTATAGGCCTCAATTTAGAAGTTGGTCTGATGGCAAAGATTCTCATTGTTGAAGATGAAATTGCGCTTGTTGATTTGATGCGCGATTCTCTAACAGCGCAGGGATACCTGCTGGATCACGTCGATGATGGCAATGCGGCGATCGCTCAGCTCAACTACAACCAGTACGATCTGATAATTTTGGATTGGCAATTACCTGGTGTGGATGGCCTGACTATTCTCAGATCCTATCGAAACAATGGTGGGCAGGCACCCGTGCTCATGTTGACCGGAAAGCGAAAGATCGAGGACAAAGAAAGCGGTCTTGAATCCGGCGCCGATGATTATCTGACGAAGCCTTTTCACGTCAGGGAGTTGATGGCTCGCATAAAAGCTTTATTGAGAAGGCGCGTCTCTGCACCTGCCCGTAATCTCACCGCTAGTGGTGTCGAACTAGACCCGTCATCTCGCCGCGTCTTTCGCGATGGAAAAGAACTTTTACTGTTGCCGAAGGAATTTGCGCTTCTGGAGTTTCTCATGAAACATCCCTCGGAAGTATTCAGCCCTGAAGCACTGATTCAACGAGTATGGCCGACAGACTCCGAAGCTACGCCAGCTGCAATTAGAATCTACGTCACCAGACTGAGAAAGAAGATAGACAGGGATAACTCTTCCTCAATAATCACCACCGTCCATGGTGTCGGATACCGGTTGGATCCGTAGTAATGCCATCCTTACAGTCTTGAGGCGCTTTTAGGGACTGCGTGTGTCTTTTTGAGGAGATTTGGAGTTCTGAGCCTTGTGCACAACGCCTCGAAAGAATCGCGGGGGCCTTTCCATTCCAATTCATCTATCGACTGGAAAGTTGGAGCGTCTGTTCGCAAAGTGGCCAATCTGCGGAAGAGCAGGGCGTCGTCCCACGCTTCGAATAAGGTAGCAGCCAACTTTGCACTGCCGCGAATCGAGGAATTCCATTCTTTGGGATCTTTTGGAATGTCTTCCAGATGTGGATAGACAGAGAGAACCGACGAGGCTCCCTTTGCGCCCCACCCCGCCAAGCCGGGATAACCGTCGGAAGTATCACCAACAAGCGCAAGATAATCCGGAATAGACTCTGGTCTGACACCAAACTTGGTGAAGACGCCTTCTGCATTTCGCATCTCATTTTTCCGGCGGTCGAGTTGAACAATTTTGTCCTCAAAAACGCATTGACTGAGATCTTTGTCCGGCGTGCAGATAATTACTTTGCCCACGCTCTTCTCGCGCGCTGCTTTAACCGCTGCTGCCGCCAGAGCATCGTCTGCTTCGAATTCGACCATCGCCCATACCAGCACTCCCATTGATTCAAGTGCTTCTTCGAGCAGCGTGAATTGCGACATCAAATCTTCCGGCACACCTTCGCCGGTTTTATAGTTGGCATAAAGGTCATTGCGAAAAGATTCGACTACGTGATCGGTAGCGACTCCAAGGTGAGTCACTCCTTTTTCCAGGAGCGAAAGAACGGAAGCAAGAACTCCTCTCACGGCACCGATTTCATTGCCCTGCGCATCGGTCGCTCCGGGCACCGCAAAATAATGACGGAAGAGTTCGTAAGTTCCATCGATCAGGTAGACGTCCATCGGCAAAACCTTAAATGAAGGAGGGTGCCAAAGATACCATATGAGGGCTTTCAAAGAAGGTGGTATCTAATCCTGCCTTATGCTGACAACGGGTAAAAAGGTTGAAAATCCAAGCCTTTAGCCTGTAGTATTGCGATTTGTCGCCGGTGTGCTTTGGTGCCCGGGTTTTTCGCAACGGGCGTCCACCATGAGCTCACTTACTGATTTTGTTTTGATTGTCGGCTGTACAACAGTGCTTTCGATTGCAGGGCTATTGTTTGTGCGCAAGAAGTTTTCTCGCGAGCAATTCGAATCATGCCACGAAGTCGGCGGCTTTCTCTTGTCGGTGGTTGGCACCTTGTATGCGATTTTGGTGGGACTGATTGTCGTCAATTCTCAGGGCAAAGTTGATGCGGCCAGCCAGATGGCAGTGGCGGAAGCGAACATGCTTTCGAATATCTACCACCTGTCCAACACCTTCAAAGAGCCGGCGAGAACAAACATGCACAAGCACATTTACGAATATGCCGTGGCCGCAGTGAATCAAGATTGGGCGCTAGTGGAGGAGGGGGTAGAGAAAGAAGCGACTATACCTGCTTACCAGGCGTTGTGGAAAGACATCACTACTTACGTTCCTCATGAAGATAACGAGTCACAGTGTTACGCGACAATGCTGGGAAACATCCAAGAATTATCCGAGGCACGCAAGTATAGAATGGTGGCAGCGCGAGGAGGACTTGCGCCCGTGCTGTGGTCGGTGCTCATCGCCGGTGGTATCATGATCGTGCTCTTCACCTATTTCTTTTTTGTAAACAGCTTTGCTGCGCAGGCAATCATGACAGCATTTGTTTCCGTGTTCCTGTCGCTGAATGTTTACTTGATATATATATGCCAAAATCCATACCGTCCGGAGCTTGGCGCAAAGGAAGCCGGTTTTGGTTTTGCTTTCACGCCTGATTGGTTCAAAGATAAGCCTAATGCTCAGCGTCTCGAATCAGATGTTTCAGCGCAGGATGAGTCAAATTCTAAAGACGTTAAAACAGATCAGACTGAAGTGAAGACGGAAACAGTAACGGAAAACCGGTAAGAACAAAGTGAAATTAAATCTACACGCAGCATCATTTCTATTTGCAATTGCCTTAAGCAATCCTCTTTGTTTTGCGCAATCAGCTCCGCCATCTGCTGAAGCTTTCGCTCCACCCCGCTCTTCTTCCGTCGTTGATCCGGACATGCAGGCGCGGCTGCAGCGTATCGACGCCATGGTTATGGACCGAATGCAAGCTTTGAATTTGCCAGGTTATTGCCTTGTGGTGATCAAGAACGGCAAGGTTGTTTTTCAAAAGCCTTATGGTTTTGCCAGTCTTGAAGCCCAGCAGCCGACGACAAATGACACTATTTTTGGCCTTGGTTCGATAACAAAAACCTTTACCGCACTGTGTCTCTTGTCTTTAGTAGACAAGGGACTGGTTAGTCTTGAAGATCCTCTCTCTAAGTATGTAGAAGGTCTTACACCGGAATACAAATCGCTGACTTTGAGACAACTCGCATCGATGACTGCGGGTGTTCCGGATAAACTTTCGCAAGAAGTGGATTGGAGAAATCAGCTGGATATTTTGGTCCACACTCCACTCGTATCGCAGCCTGGCTCTCAATTCTTGTATTCGAACTATAGCTACAGATTGCTGGGCTCCGTAATTGAAAAGGCAACTGGTCAACCGTATCTCCAGTATGTCGAGTCTACTGTCTGCGCGCCGCTCAATATGAGAAGCACCGGCACCACTCTGCTTTTACAACCTACCGGCATGGTTGCCCAAGCTTACGGCGACAATATGGGCAAAGGACCGCTGCGTGCTATCGAGTACAAGAGCCCTGCGGTTGCCTTTTCAGCCGGAATGCTGGCGACTACTTCGAACGACATAATCAAATATGTTTTCGGCTTGATGTCACATCAAATTGTTTCTGAGGATGGATATAAGACTCTTTGGGATCTGCGCCCACCGCTGACTACGGGGCAACCGTCTCCCTGGGCGTTTGGCTGGAGGAAGGCGAGAAGCGCAAATATGGGCAATGCTTTGACCATAACTATGAACGGTGGTGTTCCCGGTATTGCATCGACAATCATTATATTGCCCGAGTCGAACTCCGCAGTTATGGCGCTCTGCAATTTGCGCAAACCTCCTGTTTATCAGATAGCAAAAACCGCTGCGTCAATGGCGTTTGGAAGTGGCGGTGAGCCGGTGCCCGAGGAGGAGGAACATCCGGGAGCCGGCGCGGACTAGCCTCTAGAATTAGAATCTTTTTTCGTCTCTGCAGATGTGAAAAAATCCGCGAGTGAAGGGTTCAAAGATTTGTTTTTCGCCCAGTGTGACATCAAGATACGCAACAAGCTTTTTCAATGCTTCTTTGCCGTCGTGCGAGCAAAGCTCAATGCCGTTGCAAACGACGAAGCCTTCGAAATCACAAACACCACCAAAGCAATCTGCTTGTATGAAAACGAAAACCGTAGTTGGAAAACGTTCGCTCCACCGTAACAAATCATTCTTCATGGATTGAGCGACGCGTTCGTGCTCATCATCCTCAGCGGCCTTGAAAACAAGAGGATAACAACGGTCGGCCCCCGGGTCGGCAAAACCGACTCCCTGGAAGGGCTTGTCAATGGTTCGCGCAAGGCAACCTTTCCATTGTTTGCGCGCCGCGTCAATTATCGACTGGTCGCCCTTTGCAAAGATGGCAGTGCACTGATAAGTCATTCAGCAATTATTGCAGAGTGACAACGTAGGTATTTGCAGGACGGTTGTTGAGAAGCAGGCAAAGGAGGTATCATGCGCGCTTATGAACGACGCAACTGAAACAATTCAAATACTGGAGCAAAAGACGGAAAAGGGCATTTTCTGCCGGCAGACATATACGTCAACTTCCAAGGATTATCTTGTGCTCGTGATGGGATACGGTGGCAGCCTGCGCATCTGGCCGGCGACGTTTGTGAACAGGTTGGCTCAGACTTTCAAGGTAATTACCTACGATAATCGCGGCACCGGGCTCAGCATCATTCCTCCGAATCCGGAAGAGTATACGATCAAGCTTATGGCGGATGATCTTTCCGATGTGATCGAGATGCTGGAAGTGACGTCGCACCACTTGCTTGGATACAGCATGGGTGGATGCATGGCCTTGCAGTATGCTCACGATCATCAACACAGAGTCAAAACCATGTTCCTTATGTCCAGTACCGCCGGTGGTTCATTGTATGCTAAGCCCGACAAAGCGGTTTCGACTGCATTGGCCAATCCCGAAGGAAAAACACTCTGGGATATCTATATGTCGACCTTTAGCTTGATGTACTCTCCGGAAGCATTGCAGCGTTGCATGCCGACGATTGCATCCATTTACGAGGCATCCAAAGAATTGCCGACCAGACCGCTTGCGCTGGCAGGACATTCTAATGCGTTCAAAGGTTTTGACGGCACCAGTTATCTTCCAGGATTAAAGATCCCAACTACTCTTTTGGCTGGGAAAAACGATCGCCTGATGCCGGTGCTCAATTCTGAAAATCTAGCGAAAAACCTTTTCAATTCAAAACTTATCTTGTTGGATGATTGCGAGCACGGACCTCACATTCAAAATGAAGATCAGGTCGTTGAACTGATTACGAGCTCAGCGCTTTTGGCAAATTAGATATGTGGGGAACGCGAATGTGACTGGTCTGCCCTTAATGTAGGGTCTACTCAATGCGTCGAACGTTCTAAAATTTACGGTCGATGCATGGCTTCGACCCTACGCTATTGAGTTTTCAATCCTTCTGTAAGCGAGGCAATTGAAACTGCGCCGATGTCTCTCAAAAGTTGTGCTTGCGCGACATTGAAGTCGACGACGGCTCGTGCTTTGTTGACGCTTGCCTGCGTCAGGTCTCGCTGAGCGTTCAAAACATCGATGTTCAATCCAATTCCTGCCGACATGCGTTTTTTCGCAATGCGCAATTCTTCTTCAGCGGCTAAAACTTGCACGGTGGCCCGATCGATTTTCTTGTCCGAGGCGAGGCTATTGTTGTATGAGGTTCGTACTTCATCAAAGACATTCAAGAAAGTTTTCTTGGCTTGCACGGCTGCTTCTCGCGCTTCCCAACGGGCGCGTTGTATGTTAATCAAATCGGTAGTGCCCATTCCGCCCAATCCCCATTTTATGCCCAAATTGATTGTGTAGATCGGATCGAGGTTTCCGCCGGTTCCCACACCTACAATTGAACCTCCAAAGGAAACCTTGGGCTGCATTGGTGAGGTCGCCACAACGATGGCCCGTTTGGCGGCCAGCCGCAGTTCCTCATACTGCTTAAGCTCAGGGCGCGCGTCGATAGCGCGCAGCAATAACTTTTCAATTGGAATGGCGCGCGGTATCAGGCGTCTTTTCATCAAGTGCTTTTCGCAAGATTCAAGATCCTGGGAGAAACTTGTGTTTAAAACATGAGCCAATTGAATCGCTGATTGTCTTCTTTGATTTTGCTGCTCGACCAGATTTTGTTCGTCGCTTGCCAATTGCGCTTGCGATTGCAGTACATCAAGACCTGTCGCCGTGCCGGCTTTCTCTTGCGCCTGGTTGAGGCGAACCTGTTCAACCGAAATGGCTACGGCGCGAGTTCTGATTGCCAGCAATGCCTCTTGCAGGAGCAGGTCGTAATGCCGTCTGGTTGCACTAAGCAAAGTATCATTGACATTGGCGCTCAGCGCCGCACGAGAAGCTCTCCATCGGTGGCGTTGCTGGAGCGTTCCAAATACTACCTTGCCGCCCTGGTACAGGTTGTATGAAAAACCTGCCTGCAGCAACTGAATGTTCGAAGGCAGTTTTGCTTTGCCTCCGTCGACTCTGTTTCCAACATTTGTCGCCGGAGTGGAGCCGAATAAGGAAGTGGGGATGCTGCCGTTGATGCCGAAGAGGTTGTAACCGCCGTTAAGGTTCGGAAGAAAACCTGTGGCTGCGGAAAGATATGAATAGCGTTCTATCTTCGAGCGAGCAAAACCTTCCTCGATGTCCAGGTTCTGACCAATTGCGGCTTCAAGAGTGTCTTTCAGGCTGACCTTTTCGATGAAACGTGCATCCAGGGAAAAGGGGTTGAGATTTTCCTCGAAGGGAATCAATGCATCGAGCGATGGACGTTCGATCAATACTCCTGATTCATCGCTTTCTGCCGGCAGTTCATCAGTTTTGACGCGCTCGAGTGGTTGTTCGACTTTTTCTAATGACCCCTTTCCGAGTGTCCTCACCGTCTGAGTCGCTTTCAGTTCTATTACGTATTTTGGAGGATGCTTTTGCTCTGGATTCGGCACCACGGTTTTGAGCGGTTTTTTTAAATCGTTGAGCG
>JAYRNY010000384.1:0-12475 GCA_041911975.1 bacterium
CTTCGAGCAAAAGACCGGGAATAGCCTGGATACCCATTTTCTTGACTTTGGGATCCTTGGCCGCTTTCATGATTTCCACGATTTCTTTGGCGCGGTCGAGAACCTCGGGATTACCTTTATAGTCCGCGAATCCGACCGGCGCCTCACCGGGCATGATCCAGTACACACGGGCGCGCGACATGAACCACATCATGGCGCCGAACTGGATGATCATGAAGAAAACCGCGTACAGCAGCTGGAAGATCAGCGCGAAGGCCTGCGGGACCAGTTGCATGGTCGCTTCCAGCCCCAACACGCTGATCAGGAAGAAGATCACTGCCAGAAGCAGCCCGAAAACCATCCGGCCGCGCCACACGAGCGAGCCCAGGTTCGACCGGAAGGAGTCATTGAAGACCAGCTGGAAGAGCAGCCAGACGAGGGGAAGCGCGAGCAACCCCAAACCTATGATTGACATAGAATTGTTCCTTTACTCGATACTCGATTGAGCGAGCGATAGACCTCGACATTGCGCCGAGGTCGTATTCATGACTCGAACGAACACTTAGTGCGCACCGTGGACAGTGGCAGTCGGCACGGGTGTACGCGTGGGTGACGGGATGGCGGCATTAGGCTGGGATGCAGCCGGTGTGACCGTCGCATTGCTGGCGCCGGCCGCGGTCGTCGCCTGCGCATTGGCCATCGCATCGCTGATGAAGGCTTCAATCTGCGCTTCTTGCAGAACGAACGAGGCATAGTTGAGGATGGAGCCGTCCGGCGAGAGGATTACATGGATGGGGAATGCCAGCGGCATCTGCGCGCCGCGCACCAGAGCCAACGTAATCTGCGGGTTGTCATACCAGTTAATCTGGATGAACTTGACCTGCCCTGCATAGCGCCCGGCGACCGCATCCAATGCTTCGGCCTGCAATTCGCATTCGTGTCCGTCGCACAGCAGGATGTACACGGGGATTGTCACACCATTCAGTTCTTGCTCGATCGTGTCCTGAGTCACGACCGTCACATGCTGGTAGGTGTAGGCAGGAACCTGACTGGCGGACTGCTCTGGCTGGCCGCCGCTCTGATCCGCCCCAGCAGAATTGTTCGCCGTGGTGCTCTGCAAGCCGGTCGCCTGTGTGATGAACGCGACCAGTTGCGCGGCGGTTTTAGCGCCTGTGGAAACAGCCGGGGTTTCGGCGAGCACAATGTGCGCAGGAAACGCCGTAATCGGTCGGCCGAGAATCTGGGCCAAAGTGGCCATCAATTCCGGCTCCGCTTCAGGATCGATCTGGAAGAACACGACCTGTCCTTCCAGTTGTGCGGCCGCGGCTTCCACTTCAGGGAGCTGCTCGGCGCACATGGGCCGGCAGGCTTCGATGAAGACAGGAATATTCGCCTCGATCGCTTGGCTGACGCCGGCGGTGTTGTTGCGGTCGAGAGTGGCAATGCCGGTCGAATGCGAGCCCAGATAGGACGTCAACCCATAAGCGCCGAGCAGACCGAGCAGAGCGAGAAACACAACCGACTTCACGATCTTGGTCACGAGCTTGTGACGTTTGAAAAAGTCTCCCATGGATCTTCCTTTCATGATGATCTAGAGCTCCTGCATCAGACGAAAAGAATTGTGTCCGACGGCGCTCAACGAGACTGCATACCCCCTGCCCAGACCCGCCCGCTCGGCAGCGAAGCTCAAGACATCGCCAACTTTCGACACCCAGTCAGACCCGGACCATGCAGGCTGGACATAACTGGTGGTGGAAACTTGGCTGTTGCTTGGAGCTGTACTGTTTACCGGAAGAGGAAAGGATTGGGATATAACTCGAACCTAATTGCACAACAGCGGCGCCGGCAACACTTGACAACCGCCAAAGCGGCTATTCTCGAATGATTTTAGAATTGAAAGGATTTTTTCAAAATTCACCGTAACGTGGTGGCCCAACTGCGATAAAAAAGCGCCGACGCCGCCACACATATAAGGAATCGACCCCTGCCGGACGGCTGTCTAAAACGCCATTTCCAACAGCATTTGTGAAGCGATCGCCACTTCTCGAAATTTAGAATTCATCATCTGCAAGTGCTAGCAAAACAGCGCTAGCAAATCCAAAACTATTGCTGTGCAGAACTCGTGTGAGTCACCAGATACGGTGAATTGCCTATTTGACAATTGCTTTGAATTGGTTCTCTTAGCTAAGCTCGAAACTAGTATCAACACGTCTCTACACCATGGGAAGAACAGCTAAAAAAGACGATTTCCAATCATCGAATTTCTATCTCGAGCGCAGTCCGCGCTTGAAGAAAGGGCGCTTACATGTCGTCTACATTGAGTTGGAACGCAGACTCTAACGCAGCTATCGTCCAGGCGGTGCAAGAATTCAATCTGCGAAAACTTGGCTGGAGAGGATTTGAATCACTCCCCTGGGTATTGACTCTCAAGGGAAAATATCCGCAGATCGAGACCATCGCCTATTACACCTCCTCGATTCTGGGCGCCAGACTGGACGAAGTTACGGCGCTTTTTACCGAGGCTGCAGGTCAAGATCGTGCCGGCATTCGCAGCTATTTCGTAGCCAAGCTGGCTCTGGAAAAGCTCAGTTGCGACGCCAGCGGTGCGGGCGCCGGTATGTGCGACAAATTCGCCGCTTACCTGCAAATCTTTGAGCTTTCCAAACAGATGGTCTGATTGCATAACCACAGGGAGAACTGCAGCCTGAGCAAGCGTTCGAGCTGCAGTTCTTCGGCGGTATGCTCACATCTATTTAGACCACCGCATCTCAATACATTTTGATTTCTTCGTGTTCTTTTCCTTGTCTTTTTTTTTCGTTTTTACTGTATGACTTAGTAACATCTAGAAAAAGCATTGATGGAAGGAGGCGATTGTTATTAATCGGCTCTATCCATCAATGTTTTAAAGCTCTCTCTTGCTCTCTCTTTCAAGTTTGCTCTGGCGAGGGTCCATCGCCGATGGCCGCCTAGCTTTTGGTCTCTTTGTTGACCGGCTCGTTTTCGTCGTCGTACATGATGCGCTCACGCAGGAACTGGGGTCTCCAGATGTCCACGATGATGAGCGCACCGAGCGCGAGGAAAATCGGGTTGAGCAGCATTGCAGTGAGTGCGGGCATCGCAAACGGAGCGGGATTCGCCGACCAGGGATTCTGGAAGAACGAATAGATAAGGCCGCACATCACAAGCGCGGTCTTCAAGGCGAGGATGGCTTTCAGGTCGATTGCGCGGCCGCCAGCCTGGCCACGGTTGCGCTTTTTTATCTCGTAGAAGGCGCCGTTGACGGCCACCGTGACGATAAGCGCGAACACGTCGTTCCAGGAGATAGGCCCGAACCAGACATTGGAGTTGCGTTGAGGCACGAACGCCACTGCTGCCGCATAGATCAGCACCAGCGGGTAGACGGTCAGTAACAGCATGAGGATGAACCGACCGACGAACTCAACTACATTCTCCAGCCAGTGATCGGGCTGGCCGGGTGCCACGAAGTTGAACGAGGCCCCCCCCGAGGACGGCTTACCGCCCCGGTTCAACAACCCACCAAAGCGCCCGCCGCCCTTCTTTGCGTCGCCGCTTTCATTTCGATTTTGCTTTGTATCGCTCATATGGTTGTCCCTTCTTTGTCAATTCAATTGGATTCGAATACGACATCAGCAGGCGACAGACCCTCGGCAAAACAAACTTGATTGGTGTGTGGAGATTGGCTATTGTGCGGACTACCAACGTAGAGCAAGAAAGAGAGTTGCTCTCAACCTAGCAGCAGCAAATAGCAATTACCTACCGCAGGAGTGCCATTTTGCCTTAAACCTGTGAATTTTCTCGATGGTGAAGCTAGTCAGACGCCGCTAATGTATGTGATTTGTACTTGATTAACTGGAGAAACTGAGAATTAAACATGTCCTCAGGCGGGGTGCCTGCTTTCCGCCATTCCTCCTTCTTGAGTGACCAGATTCACTTGAAGTATGCTGGAAGCAATCGCGTATCAGTCATTTGCATTCTTCGATAGGAGAGAAGAATCCAGAAATCAAATTGCTGAAATTCGTTTCCTGAGCATCCGTCTGGTCGGCAGCTGCGATCTGCTTGAGGCCTCTCCAATTGAAGAACCACATGCAAATGCTTCGCAAGACTGCGCAAGCAAGTATAAGTTAACCCGAAAGCAGAGAGAAGAAAGGAAAAACCATGAGTCCCGTTGGCAAGAAGCCAAACGGTGGCGGGAACGAACTCGTGCTTGTGTTGTTGCTTGTGCCTTTCATATCAATGATCGTGCTAAGCGCAAACGGAGAGCGAGTGTCCCCTGCAAACCTAATCGGGTCACCGCCTGCGGTGACAGAGACGAACAGCACACAATCAACCGCAATCGATGAGCATCTGCAAACGGCAAACGCCAACTTTCTGGAAGCATACGGCGAGCACATTTATCCTGTACTGCAGGAAATGCCGGCGGAAATGCTCTCCTGGTATCTAACCTGGATTCATCGTGTGTCTCAGTTTTACGAAGTACCCGAGGAAGACATCCTGACGATCCACTATGCTGAGCTTCTGGGCGCCGGATTCAATCCACTGGAGACAAGACGCAGTTCTGCAGGAGCGGGCGGCCCGGGCCAGATCATTCCTCAGACATGGAATGGTTGGACATGCGGAAGCGACCAATCTGTCTTTATGACAGATCCGGTAAGCATAAGTGCCTGTGGGGGGCTGGGCAGGGATTTTGACGACGATGGCATAGCCAGCGTCGACAGCCTGCCCGACAATCTGGCGGCCACTGCCCGCTATCTCCAGGGTCTGGGAATCACACTTGCTCTGCGCATGGATCCGGCCTCTCACGAAGCCTTGCTGCGCGATGCACTCGCTCTGTACAACAGCAACAATGTCTATGCTCTGGCTCCGCAAGACACAAAGAACTATGCGGACATCGGCATCAACTGGTGGCGCCAGAACTGGCAACTCATACCGGTATACCTATCCATATATACTCCGGAATCCTAAGATGCTCTCACCCTGGCCCGTCCTTAGCTAGTTGAGGCGTGTATGCCAAACCGATTGGAAAAAAGAAAATTCTCCGCATAAAGTCTGAGGAAAACAACTCATTCTTCCGTGGAGAATTTTCTGTACCCGCTCCTACCACTCACTCTAGTATAACTTTCAAGAAGAGCAAAAATTCAGCGAAGAGCCTCATGAAGAGAGGCCCTTCGCAATCCACTATCAGATTCGATCTAATGGCTTGCCTGGCTTGCCTGGCTTGCCTGCCTTGTCAGGCGGCGCCACCATCGATCGCGTCAACCACTTTCAGCTCGACCATCTTCGCCAGCAATCCAGGACCGTCGCCGTAGTCGACGACATGCACAAGGTGTTTGCGATCTTTGAGAGTGGCTTTACACTTCTCCACTATTTCGTCCACCGCGGCCAGTTTGACGGTGTCAGACCCGGCCTTGGTGCGTTCTTCCTTGGCGGTGAGGCTGAAGCTGTCATTCTCCACAGCCGCTACCAGCGCGTCGGCTTCGCGACCGCTGCCGCGTGCGACCACAACGGGAATGCCGCGTTCAATGGCCATGTATGCTTCATCGCGGGTAACGGCGCCGCCATTGATGATTACATAGACGCTCTGCCAGTCCTTGAGCATGTCGAAGATGGCAAAGCGCTGCTTCAGGTCACCGTCCCAGCCGAGCGTTTCGGAAGCGCTCTTCTGGATGGAGATGATGTGGTGGTAGCGGTCATCGACGACGGCGCCGTAGGTGTCGGTATAGAGATAGTGCAGAGAGCGATCGAACGCGAAATCCTCGACACGCGGAAAAGTGCCAATCGCGATGCACTCATACTGGGCGGCCAGAACCGCTGGGATGGCCGTCACGATTGCCGACTTGAGAGTGCCGGATTCCTTATCGAAGTAGGCTGTGCCGCCGGACAAGGCTACACCGCGAAAACCTTTGAAGCCGGCGCGCACCCATGGCAGCATTTGATCGATGTGCTCTTGAGTGAAGCCCTTGACGCCGCCGCCAAAGAGGACCAGCTTCGCTTCATGGGAGGCGCGGAAAGTCGAGATGAGACGCGCCGGAATGCTTTCCGTTGCACCGACAACATTGAAAAGGCAACCGCGATTATCGACGGTCACGAGCGGGTTGTTGTTGGACATATTGTGTTTTCTCCATTCTGATTCGGACGGTTAAGAGTGCCGGACGAATTTCCGGATACAGATGAAGAAGACGCTCTTACGAACGCCATCCTTCATCTTCGCCAACGATAGCGCCAAGTTTCAGAAGCGCCTCACGCATCGATGCTTCGTCGTTGTCGCAGACGTTAACAGTCGGATGCTCGCTGAGGAACTTCTCGTCATTGGCATACTTATCCGCGCTTCTTCCGCTTCCTTTGACGAGCAAAACTCGCCAGAAAGGATCTCTGTCGCCCAGCTGTGCCCAAGCTTCTATTTCTTGAGCGACAACGCCACCGCCGTTGTAGACAACCAGAAGCCCCTGCCAGTGATTGGATCGCAAGCTGTCGATGATGTCAATGCATTCACGCATTTCGTCCGTCCAAGACGCAAAACGATCAGCACTCGGTTGAACAATCAGTACGGAATGCTGATCCGGATGCACAAGCGTGACATGGGGATCTTCGGGACTGCTTGGAGGAGAGACTACGATCCCGAAGCGAGAGTGCTTCAAGTCACCAACTTTGGCGATCACACCAAGAGTCTGTGCGCGCGGGCAATAGGCAGTAAGGCGCGGGGGGACTTCTGTTATGCCCTGGACGGCGCGAAACGGCGAATCTTTTTTCACCATACGCGTACCGCCAAACAGGCAGAACCCGGCAAAGCGAGGAAGTTGCGACAGTCTATCCTTGCGCCCTGTCAAAGCGCGTTCCAGGGCTGCCAACCCGAATTGAAACTCGGGATCGACTAGGCAACCGCCGCTCAAGCGAAGAGCAAACGGTCGCACGGAAAGGTCCAGAAAGTTTCCCAGGAACTTGCTGCACGACTCGCCGCTATTGCGAATATAAAGAGACGTTGCCTGATCGAAGTAGTCCATGAGACAGCCCCTCCTTTCAAGGGCTCCGACAAACGAATTACATACACATAGCAACTGTAAACATGTCTCATCATGTCCGACGAAAAGACGGTGGAAACAACATAAATTTGATTGCTCAATTGCAAACTGGTTGAGTCACCGCGCATTTGTTGAAAGACATAATGGAACGATTCAAAGCTAGCAAGAAAAAGGTTCGAAAAATAGCTTCGCACTCTTTCGATCTGCGGGAAATACTATGAAGCTCGCTTTCATCTTGTCCATTCGCAGTGGCGCACCTAGCGAATCTGGAAGATCAGCAAATCGACATCGTCGTTAGCGCAGCTGCAAACTATCAAGCAAATTAACTGAAGAGAAATTTTGTTTCATTGCCAATCTGCATGCGCGCGCAGCCTTGAAAATTGAACAAGCAAATACTTAGTTTCAATATCATTGAATGCCGCTTATCACATTGAGAAATTGAGGTTGTCAAATCAACAGACAATAGAATTGATTTGCTATCTACAAGCATGAACAATGAGCCCCACTAAAGCGGGGTGTCTACCCTTTATCTTTTGGAAACCATTTCTTTGCTCTGGGTCTCAGACCTCGATCAATAAGCGTATTAGTAGAAAGAAGATCGCAATGCGCAGAAGTCGCGTACTTTCAGGGATTGCGCTGTTCACGCTGTTGGCACTGGTGGTGCTGATTGGTGCGGGCGTAATCGGAATCGGCGAGGGAATAGCCATCCTCGTGGTAATGGCGCTGTTCCTCTCATTAGGGTAGTCAGCTCTTCCATCCCAAAGGGCAAAGGCGCAAGCATCTTACTTCCGCCTTTGCCGTTTTCACACAGACCGTCAACTAACTTCAATCAATGAAAATGAGGCATAGAAGAAATCATGAATCGACTGGGTCTACTTCTCAACCTGCGAAAGATGACCTTCGAGCAAAAGGTTAAGGCAGTGTTCACGGCCAATCTGGTCATGAATGAAGAGCAAGCATCAGCAGTGCTCAGCGATCTCGTCTATTCCGAGCAAACCAGCAGCCTGCATGGATCAACAGCCCTGGAAATTCTCGACTACGACGACGCAAAAGACTGGCTGCAAACTTTGATTTTGACGGCAATCTCAATCGAGGCGCAACGGCGAGAACCAGCGGGTCTGGAAATCGAAGCACTCTTCTACTCCGCCTGGATTGAGAGCGGATACACAAGGGCCTTGAGCGACTTGATCCGGTTGCGCCTGGCGACGGAAAACAGAGACATACCAACTGAATCGTTCAAAGACAAGACCGCTGGTGACGCTCCACTGAGTGATGGCAGCGAAATTCCTACCCTGGATGATATTGGCAAGCTCTTCATTGCCTCGACCATGTACGATGACATCCGGAACCTTTATCGCCTCGCTCTGAAGAACCACATTCGCGCAATGCTGAAGCAGCATTCTACTCTGTTCGTCGACAGTGCGTTCTTCAAAGGCCATATCTAGAATGAATCGACGAGTGGGAGACTGCACATCCCACTCGCATCAGATGTTCAAGCAATTTCTCCGACCTGATATAGTAATTCAGGGGCTTTTTTTACCAGATTGCGATCTGACAGGGGAAAAGCCTTGCAGGTTCTTCTCCTGTCTAGTCAGCGTTTCTTCTGCTAGCCGCAACAACCTGGTCGATTGTCTTCACGCGCGTTCAATTAGACGCGCGGTAAGGATCAAATACATCCCGATTGAGAATAGAGAAAGTCCGGCCATCATCATGAGAAAACCGGCGAAGCCATAGTCTTGCCGGGCTGCCGCCAGGAAAAACGGCAGGCACACCGCCAAGAGGAGAACGCCGATGAGGCGGCGGCACCACCTCGCCATCGGCGTTCTGTATACGGCACCCTTGCGCTCGTTGTGTGGCAAAGCTCCATTCACTTTGTGCTCCTCTCCCGTTTCGACAAGAAAATCGGTCCCACAACAGGCCCCAGAAGGTTCATCACGAACAATGCGCACAGCGCTATCCATTCATTCGCGCAGGTAAATCCAGCCTGAACGGACAGTCCTTTCAAGACAAGTACCGTTACTCCTGTCAGCACAGCCCAAAATACCAGCGCCCGGATCAGGCGATGGAATTTGTCACGCGTTTTCATATGCATGTCTCCCCTCGCCTGATCCAAATGTTCGATTTACTGACGGGCTTTCATAAGCCAGTTGCGCAAAGAGCTGACGAAATCACTGTAGTAGAAGCTCCAGTAATAACGCCGCCATGTTTTGCGGGTTTGCTGCATCGCATAGCGTGCATACCAGCGAATGCGCCCATAGAATCTGCACACTGGACGCCGGATCAGATTGACGGCACGGCGCCAACCGACGCGCTCCAGCATGTACTCAAACTGCTCGTCGGTAAACAACGGAGCGGTCAACAGTACTTCCTTTGTCGTCGCCCAGCTTTCCACCGGCACCATGCGCGCCAGCATTTCCTGCTGGTCGAAGTAGTGGGCATCCCAGCTCTGCGACCAGGTCAGAGCGCCGTTAGACTGCAGCACCGTGACGACATCCTCGCCTGTGCGCAGCGACTCTGCTTCGGCGGCCAGATATTGCCCCGCCGTCACCAGCGTCAGATCATTTGCCGCCGAAAACAGATCGGGATTGCCTTGAGCCCTTGCATGAGCGAGCAAGCGATCGAACTGGTGAGGTGTTAGGAGCCTGCGAAGAACAAGTTCAACGGTCCTAGGACTGAGCTTCAGCTGCATATCGAACCTTTCTACTATGATCGGTTTGCATATCGGCAACAGACTCTACAAACTCTTCAACAAGGATGCAAATGCATCTCGCCAATACGAAACAAGATGAATCGAAATAGTGCCTGACGCTTGTTTGTGGTTGTAGTGCTTCTTCGAGTCTATGACTGATACTGATTTGACATTAGTGCTTCCAGCAGTAGCCAGACAAGCCAGAACTCGCCGCTGTCATTTAAATTTGCGAGTTTCAGCCGTAATTCACGCAATTCCATAATCTGCCTTCGTTAGCACAACCTGCTGTCACTAAAGTTCCACGAATTTGCTCTAAAAATCAAGCAACCCGGCAACCCCTATGTGTGTTTTGCAAGTCCAGCGCAAACAAAGTGCGGCCGGCATTTGCGCCAACCGAAGCAAGTTGTCGCGGAATCATTAGATGAGTACTGGCAAAATGGTTGCACCGATTTATTTGGAGAAAAACATGACCGAGCGAGGAGCAAATTTCCAAGAGTCGAATGGAAACCCTGCAGCCGATCATATGCGCTTGAGGCGCAAAAGAGGGGCAACACTAGGTTTTGTTGCAGTGCTCGTCCTCATTATTCTCATGCTTGGCGTGTGCTTCTATGTCGTCACTAAAATGCTCGGTGGAGGTAGAGAACTTGCCAATTCAGTCGATGCTGGCACGCTGAATGTCGCAAAACAGGCATTTCTGCATCCGTCCAGAGCGGCGCGGGATTTTCCCAATTCCGATGTAGCCAACAACTTCGAGTTGCTCTCTACTGACGGCAAGTTTCGTCTTGAAAATTACAATCGCCTGGTCGTTCAATCAATGATTGTTGCTTTGAATGCAAAAGAAGAAGGAACCCCTGCTGCCGCTCAAAACGCTAAAAAAGTCTGGGATGCAGTCAACGATGTAGCACGCTTTTTGAGATCCAGTCATGGAGATTCCGAAGTCATGGGCGGGCATTTTCAAAGCATGGCCGCGGCAAACAATTTGAAGATGATGGGTCAAAACGGAATTTCGCTGAGCGGATACGATATTTCCTATACAGCGCGCGGCGAGTCGACCAATGTCTATTTCGATCCCAAACTATTGAGCACTTTCAATGCCGGAGCGCTTCCTGTAAGCACGGGCTTGCGACGCTCACCTACCGGCAATCAATTTGTCGGCGGTTATCTTCCTTTATCTGTAGATCTGTCCGTAGGCACCCTGGTGTTCAGCGGCGTACCGGTTAGTCCACAAGATCGCCCGCACTTAATAAGCGGATTTGTTTTCGACAACGGACGAAATCCAAGTTTTATGCCGGGATATCCGGCTCAAATATTGCCGCCCAACTCGTTTCGATCTGCCGGTAAGACGCGTGAATCGCATACTCAAACATTTGGCGGCGCAGTGGCCTCAGCTATCGTAGGTTCGCTAAATAGAGAATATGAAGCCTGCATTCCCAATGGATACATCGAGATCAAAAATGGACCGTCCATGCCACCCGCTTCGACTGAAACAGCAATCACCGATCTCGATATCTTTTCACATGCTTTAGCAGGCCTGGGCATAGACATGACTCCCAACCGGGACTGGTTTTGCCGTGGTTCCGACAGCGAACATGGAGTAGGAGATATCAAACGCTATGACACGTCCATGAATTCAGTGCCGACAAACTTAAACGATCTGGAAGGTGACTTGCGCCGCAGATATCCTAATTATGAAAATTGGATTTACAGAGATTGGGCAGCACAGATACGGGAAAAGCTCGATCGCTGGCCGTCAAGAAATCTGATCGATCGCTGGGCCGACGTCAACTCATTAGCCGAACCGCTGCAAGAATACCTCTTTGAGAAGGATGCGCCGCGCTGCTCCGCATCGATTGTCTACATTCGCCATGGCAATGGCGACCCGGCTCGGGACTGCAACGAGTTTCGCACTATCAATTCCTACACCAATTGGCATTGCGTCTGGCAAACGTTCAGCCAGGGGCGAAATCAGCACGATTCTCCCTGCGTTCCGATGCTGGACAATTTCAAAAGGGGATACAACCAATATGGCTCCTCCCGGCACAACGACAATGGCTCGGGCTTCACCGCCCTGGAACGATTCAAATCAGACGTGCTTATCGCCAGAAAGAATTGCAGCTCTTGTGTCAGTGTAACGCCCAGCAGTACACCGAGCGGGATGAAAAGTTTCGACCACAACTCGAAGTATCCAGCCCCATTGAATGCGCATAATTTCGGCAAAGTAGAAACACCACTCACTTATTTGAAGATGATTGACAAAGTAGAAAATGCAACCGGCTGTGGGCAAGGTTCGACAATAGATTTCCTGCTCAAACGCTGCCAGCAAATGAAGCCGACAATAACCAAACAGGAAGTTATTGATGCGCTTGACTCTAAGCGGCTGGCGCTGGATGCCACTCTTTACCTCTACGTCAAAGACGGCCGGCTTACCCTGTCAGATCAGCGACCGCCCGCCTATATCGCCGGCACAACAGCAGATGGTTTAGGTGGTACACCAGAAGTGATGCGCTGCGGTACTGAGTACAGAGTAATCGGCAATCTTGTTAATGCATCTTCAAAGGCCATACAGATGCTCGGGCCAGCTGGTGTTTCCTACGAACTGAAGATCCCTGACCTGGGCGGCGGGAGGGAAGCCAAGATCGCGCAGGACACAAAGAACAATACATTCAGCGACATTCCGGAAGAGAACCTCCACTTTAAGAAAGTCGATGTGGATGGAAGCGCCTTCGAAGGAGAACCTTCAGATGCCGACGTCGAACCTTACATGATTGAC
>JAYRNY010000385.1:0-3239 GCA_041911975.1 bacterium
GCAAGGCTTCCGGTGAAAACACCTGATTGGGATGACGCATGAGGAATTCCAATAGTTGAAATTCCTTAGGCACCAGAGCGATGACCTCCCCATCTTTGTGCACCCTATACTTTGTGGGGTCCATGCTGATGCTTTTTGCTTTTAGAACCGTTTCCTTGACGGCGGGCGGGCGCCTGAGCAAGGAGCGAACCCGGGCGCCAAGCTCTTTCATGTGGAAAGGCTTGGTCAAATAGTCGTCTGCACCGCCGTCCAGTCCTTCTTCCTTGTCGTTCACATCGTCTTTGCCGGTCAGCATCAATACAGGAGACTGGCCTCCTTTGGCACGGTACTGTTTCAAAATCTCTATCCCGGACACTTCAGGTAATTCCCAGTCGAGAATGATCAAGTCATACTCGAATGTCTTTAAATGATCGCGCGCTTCACCCCCGTGCCCGATGGTCTCCACCGTGTGATGCTCGAACAGCAAAAAGGTGCGGACCATATTGGCCAGGTCGGGGTTGTCTTCAATCACACAAATTTTGGCCATCTACTTATCTATAGGCACATTTATCGGCGGTGAAATCGCAGGCGCGCTTCATTTTTTTACCCGGAAACCAACGTTTAATGGTTCGACCCAAATTAGCCTGATTCTAGTCCTGAATTAGTCATGCATCCAACCTAGACTGAAAGGCATGAGGCAACCGGGAAACACCAAACAGGCTGGCACTTACAAGTCTTCAAAAGAATTTTAAAAGCTTGTGGTTCTATAGAGTGGTCCAGCGAATGTCAAACCCAGTGCACTAGACTAGGATTCCCAACTACCTTCCTCGCTCCGTTTCTAAACCAGAGGTTCTCCACGATGGAAAGCACAACCCTCAATTCTTTCAACCGACTCCAGAAAAACAGAGAAACGATGAGACAAAACGAAGAGCGCGAACAGCTTAAGCGCATTGCCGACAATCAGCGCGCTGCTCATCTAGTCAAAATGTTCGAACAGGGTCGTATTTTCGAAGTCCAGCAACTGGCAGCAGTCCGCTAAAGAAGCCCTAGGTCGAATTTAATCAAAGACCCAAAAGTCTCTCCTCCTGATCACACCCTTATCACTTTTTATCTCTAAATTGATAACGTCAGGCTCCCGCCCTTGCCCAGACTAATTGAGGTCCATACATGCTCAATCGCTTCCATTCCTCTCAAGTCAACCGCCTCAACCAATTGAAAGAACGCAAAAACAACATCAGCACTCACGAACTTTTAAAAAGATGGAATCAGCAACAGCATGCTCGAGAACTGCTTCGCCTTTTCGACCTGGCTAAAGCTCCCGAGCCCAGACGCTGAAGTTGCGCCGGCTGGCGTCGGCGGCGAAAAGTCCCACGGTGAAATACCGCAAAACGCCCCAGCGTGGGGCGTTTTGTTCTTTCTGGGTGCGCCTGCGGCTCGCCGGCACAACACCGGGCGATGCATGGCGTGGTTCCCACAAAAACGGGCAACCACAAATCGACCACAGATGTGTCACTAATTCGGTATTCAACCTGCCTTATATTCAAACCACGTTCGGCAACCCTGCTACCGGCTCCTGACCCAAGAGGTTTCATAAATGGAAAGCAGCACCACCCTCAGTTTTTTCGACAGAGTCGTCAAAAGCAGACAAGAAATGAGAAGCGAAGAGACGCGCTCACAGTTGAAAGTCATCGAAGACAACCAGCGCGCGGCGGTTCTGGTTCGACTGTTCGAGCAAGGTCATGTTCTCAAAGTGCAAAGACTGGCTGCAGTAGGCTAATACAAGGTTTTTCTTACAGGTAGCGACAATAGGTAAACAGGGTTAGGAAGCCCGGAGCCCCAGGAAACTCAGGAAACCGTAAATTTGGACCAGCAACAAAGTGCTCCCTGGTGGGGGCACTTTGCATTTTAGAGACGGCGATTGTCGATTTGTAACGCCGAGAGAATCGGCTCCAAGACACGATTCTTTCATGCTGCGATTGTGATTAAATCGCTCAAGTGCCAAGCCCTATGGGGTTTTTAAGGGATTTTTGCTAAAATAAAGCGTTCACCGCCCACGGGCGGTGGCAAAATAGTGCCAAGACGGCAATACGCTGCCAGGCGCCGGCAAATCAGGTTCAAAGAGTCAAAGATTTAAAAGGATAGTCACCGTGCCTCTCGTGCCCCCATCGGTCAGAGTTCGAATAGCGCCCAGTCCCACCGGGCACCTGCATTTGGGCACCGCCCGAACGGCGCTGTACAACTATCTGTACGCCCGCCGCAATAAAGGCACGTTCGTATTCAGGCTGGAAGACACCGACGAAGTACGTTCGCAAGAAAATTACACCGACGACATCATCAGCGGCCTCAAATGGCTGGGACTCAACTGGGAAGAAGGTCCGGACATAGGCGGACCGTATGCACCCTATCGGCAAACGCAAAAGATCGACCACTACAACGAAGTGGCCAACAAGCTCATCAATAGAGGCTTTGCATACTTCTCGTATGAAACGCCCGAGGAGCTTGCCGCCATGAAAGAAGCCCAAAAGGACTCCAGCACGGCACATCGCTACGACAACAGCCACAGAAACCTGAGCAAAGAGCAGGTGGAAAAGTATGTAGCAGAAGGCAGGATACCGTCGATTCGCTTCAAGATCGAAGAGCCGCGCGTCATTTCATGGCACGACAATATCAAAGGCGAGATTGCCATAGAAGCTTCCGACTTAGGCGGCGACATGGTTATCGTCAAGTCCAACGGCATTGCCATTTACAATTTCGCCGTCGTCGTCGATGACATCGACATGAAGATGACACACGTCATCCGCGGCGAAGACCACATCCACAACACGGCAAAGCAAATATTGCTCTACGAGGCCTTGAATCATCAAGTGCCGGAATTCGCGCACGCGCCTCTCATCTTCGACCTGGAAAGAACCAAACTTTCCAAACGCAAACACGGCGAGACTGTGCATGTAGACTTCTATCGCCGCACCGGTTATCTGCCGGAAGCGATGGTCAATTATCTCGCCGCAATGAGTTGGACTCTGCCGGACGGCAAAGAGTTCTTCACTCTGCAAGAAGCATGCGAAATGTTCGACCTCTACAAGATAAGTAAGAGCCCTGCGGTTTTCGACGTTCAAAAGCTGAACTGGTACAACGCGCACTATATTCGCTCACTGCCGCTGGAGCAGATAACGGAACGTGCCAAGCCGTTTATGACCTTGCTTGACAAAGAAACTTACACAGACTCAGAAATCGAGCAGATCGTAGGCAGTGTTCGCGAC
>JAYRNY010000386.1:0-6138 GCA_041911975.1 bacterium
CGTACGGGCTCAAGAACTCATTTTCGTCAAACACGCGCTTGAGAATCTTGCGGAGTTTGTTCTCGTCACAAACTGCGAGCATTCTTCGATTTGCGACGCCTGTTTCGACTGGCAAATGCATATTTGCGCAAACATCTTTGTGACGGTTCAGGAATTGATGCGCTTTGTCGACCAGCCCGGGAACGTGTTTCCAGATATCCTCTTCCGTCACGACGACTGATGCCAGCGGCAATAAGCCGACCATTGAGCGAACTTTCAGGCGCATTGCCTGTCCATTGGGAAGTCGCAACACATCGTAGAAGAAGCCATCTTCTTCATCCCACAGTTCGTCACGGTGTACGCCTGGTCGGTCCATTGCGCTCGCGATCCAAATTGTATGCTCGAAAAACTTGAGCGCAAATCTTTCATACAAAGGATTGTCTTGCGAGAGTTCCAGCGCGATGTTCAACATTTGCTGGCTGAAAAACACCATCCACGCTGTGCCATCGGCTTGCTCCAGACTGCCTCCTGTGGGCAAGGAGTGACTGCGGTCGAATACGCCGATGTTGTCCAGACCTAAGAAGCCTCCTTCGAAAACATTATGTCCGCGTGGATCCTTGCGATTTATCCACCATGTGAAATTGACGAGGAGTTTGGAGAATGCGTACTTGAGAAAGTCGCGATCGCCGATGCCTTCATGCTGGAACTTGTCGAACAAATATGCCCAGTATGTAGCGAATGCATGTACGGGCGGATTGACATCACTGAAGTTCCATTCGTATGCTGGAATCTGTCCATTGGGATGCAGATACGAACTCTTCAGCATCATCTCCAATTGGACTTTCGCGAAGTCCGGATCGAACAGATTGATCGACAACACGTGGAAAGCAAGATCCCAGGCCGCATACCATGGGTACTCCCATTTATCCGGCATCGAAATGATGTCTTCATTGTACATGTGAAACCACGCGGAATTGCGAATTTGTCTTCCATCCGCCCAGGTCATGGGCATGTAGTTGTGTTCGCGCAGCCACTGGTCGACGTCGTAATAGAAGAATTGCTTATTCCACATCATGCCGGCCAGTGCACTGCGGTATATGGCAAACTTTTCCTTGTCCTTAGCAAGTTTTTCCGGCACCAGCGATTTGAAAAATTCATCCGCTTCACTGAGGCGAAGCGACATGATAGTGTCGAATTCTTTCATCGGTGCACTACATTCGGTGCGACTGAATCTGAGACGAACTTCTTTTGTGCCGCCTTTTGGCACAGTCAATCTGTAGAGGGCCGACATCTTTGTCCCAGTTTGCGCTGGGTTGACCATATGACGCTCGTTGTTCGCAATGTACATGTTAATGCCGTCTTTGACATATGGTCCGGCATTTGGCGAATCGAATAGGCGTTCGTTGTTGGTTTCGTTTTCCGTGAACACCAGGTCAACGTCGCTGTCAAAATAGATGTGGTATTCCTGCAAGTTGTCAGCCAAGTTGGGATCCGCATATTGTGCAATCGCCTTAGCATGCCCATCTTTTTTCAAGCCGCGGATCAGTGGTTTTTCAACGGGCTCATCTGTCCACGACCATGTGTTGCGGAACCAGAATGTCGGCAGGAGGTCGAGCTCAGCATCTTCAGGTCCACGATTGTGAGCCGTGATTTTGATGAGCATGTCATCGGGGGAACCTTTGGCATACTCGATGAATACGTCGAAATAGCGGTCGTCATCGAAAACACCCGTGTCAATGAGCTCATACTCGAAATCGAGTTTTCCTCGCCTGGTGTTGTTTTGCACGAGCTGGTCGTATGGGAAAAGGTGTTGCGTGTACTTGTACAAGTACTTCATGTACGAGTGAGTCGGCGTGCTGTCGAGGTAGAAGTAATACTCTTTGACGTCTTCTCCGTGATTTGCTTCCGCGTTGGTCAGTCCGAAGATGCGCTCTTTTATGATCGGGTCTTTGCCGTTCCACATGCCAAGCGCAAAGCACAAGAGCTGTTTGTCATCGCTAATGCCACCGATGCCGTCTTCGCCCCAGCGGTATGCGCGGGAGCGGGCGTGGTCGTGCGGGAAGTATGCCCAGGCATTGCCGTCTTCACTGTAGTCTTCGCGAACCGTTCCCCACTGTCGCTCACTGAGGTACGGCCCCCATTTTTTCCACGGAATGGCTTTCTCCCGAACATCTAAAAGCCTTTGCCTTTCTGCTCCTAGTTCGCAAGAGTTTCCTTGACTGGGGTGGGAGTGCCCGGAGATGTGCCCTGAATGTGATTTCTCAGCCATCGCTTCCTCGACTTTTCAGTGGGGGTGAAACAGCATATATAGGTTTATATGACAAAGATAATGTGCCACGCTCGAGATGTCATACCTGAGCGGGTGGGACATTAAATTACAGATTGTCACCTAATGACCTCTTGCGGCCATGATGGAAAGTTACTGCTCGTGAAACTTTCAGAGCCCTTACTTGGATGGCCGCTTAGACGGCGAATGGTTCTGAAGCTTGATGTGCGATTGCTGTTTTCGATTTGAGCTCACGTTGCGGAGCGCCTTTGTGGCAATAGCCAGTTTTTCCTTGTTGCCTTTGTCAGTGCTCAACAGCGCAACCTTGATGAATCGCTGGTAGTTAAACAGGGCTTCTTGCGTTTTGCCGGTTTTTTCGCAAAGGGTTGCTTTGTCGAAATATGGATCTGCCAGCACCGGATCAGCGGAAATCGCCCGATTGAGATCCCAGAGAGCCTTTTGTTTTTGACCGAGTCTCTTGTAAATCGACGCGCGTTTCATCAATGCTTCAGCGTCGAATGGTTCTATCCACAGTGAAACATCGCAATCTGCAAGGGCTTTCTTTAGTTCGCCTTTTGACTCATAAGCATGCGCTCTGAATTTGTAGGGTGCAGGATTGTGCCTGTCTTGTTCAATTGCCAGAGAAAAGAAACGAATTGAATCGTCGAGTGAGTTCTCTCCTTCACACTTGAGTCCTTTTGCGATTAAACTGTCTGCGGTATCACGCCCTTGGCTCTTCAGCGCCACATCAAGACCAGCCTCGAAATGAGCGGCCGAGATTTCTTCGTCGGCAAAGCGATCGAGATCCTTCTGCGCCCTGACTTTGTCACCCATCCTTGAGTAGGCAAGTCCACGATATCTATATGCAGATTGAGATTTTGTGTTCTTACTGATTGCCATGGAGAGGTCTGCAATAGCTCGCGGATACTCTTCCTTATCGAAGTAAGCAAGTCCGCGATACATGTAGCCATCAGCAAAGGACTGATTGTGGTCTATGCACCTGGTTAGATTCTCTATCGCTTGTTTCGTGTCTCCCTGACTCAGGTACAGTCGCCCCAAATCGTAAAATCGATAGAAGTTGTCGGGTTGCATTGACAGGGCCTTCAAATACGCTGATTTGGCTCGCTGGAAATCTCCGAATTGCACGAAAACTGTGGCGCGGTTTTTAACAAATTTTGGTTCTGCCGGTTCAAGCTTACTGGCAATAGTGTAGTCAGCGAGCGCCTTCTCGTAGTCGCCATTCATGTAGTAGCACAAGCCACGGTTGTTGAATGCCGTGGCGTTCTTTGGTTCGATGGCAATCAGTGCGGAGAACTCCTTAGCCGCGCGATCGTAATAATCGCGATTTAGTTTTTGATTGCCGAGATTGATGAAATTCCCTCCTCGCATCATCAGCGCCTGGGCATTTTGTGGATCTTTTTGAAGAACGAAATCGAGATCCTTTTGCGATTCTTCAAATCTCTCCAGAGAAAAGAGCGTATCCGCTCTGGCCAATCTGAGCCAAAGATCGTTGGGTTCCAGCTCTATTGCCTGACTATACTTTTCGCATACCTGAGCAAAGTTCTTTTTTGCCAACTCCTTATTTGCATCCAAAATCAGTTGCTTAACCTTAGGATTTACATCGAGAAACTTCTTCGGCACATCAGGTTTTTTAGGAGCGTCTGTAGTATTGGGCGCTGCTGGTTTTTTCTTATCATTGGCTCTCCTTGGTCTTTCCGAGCTCATTAATTCGTCTATTCCGGAGTTGGAACCATCTTCATCGGAGAGAAAGAAGAGTGCTTGATCTTTTATGAAGCGGTAGCCTTTGGGCACCAAAAGCGCTTCAATCGTAACTCGTGTTTTTTCGAGATTGAGCAGCTCGAAAGCAAGCTCATCTTTTCTCGGATGTTTGAACACAACTTTTACAGGCATTCCATAACCCGTGGGCAACGCGCAAATTCTGCACAATGAGTTCAGCAGACCTGGTTGTGCCGGGATGGTCTGGGTGAACCATGCATCAATTGTGGTATTGGGATGGTATGTGTCACACACATAATGAATGCAGTCGAGATCTTTCATTTTTCCAGTGCCGACTTTCTTGAAAGGCGGATACTTGATTGGTGGCGCCCACTGAGTCGCATACTGGGTGACCGTGGTTTGAATGTACGATTTATTTTCAGGGTTGTGCACTTTGAAAATTTCGTAGTTTGGCCCCTGAACTGTGTAGCGGAAAACACCGTTGTCCACCATGACTGCATCCACTGTCGTAGTTGCTTTAAATCTTCCGTATGGTGCAGCGAAAGCTTTGAATGTCCACGCTTCTGAGGAATTAGAACTGGAAACCAAAGCCTTTGCCGGGAGAGGAACCTTAGCGCCTTGTGGTGCAGAGATTGCCTGTGAGGACAGCAGCGTTGTTGCTATGAAAAGTGTAAGTGTTCGGAACCTTCGCATCTGTATCATTTGTAAGCAGAGCACTTTTGCCCGTGTGTATCTCCTTGCTCAATCAGTACTTTCAATCGGCTCGAGAGGTCGCGCAAGCATGACACCAGTAAGGTTGGCAGAACGTTTCTTCGATTGCATCAGAGTCTCACTGATTGGACCAGGTTCGATCACCACTTTCATCACGTTTTTTCGAGATGATGCATCCATGAAGTGCGCGACACCATCTTTGTCGCGGAAAATCAAACCCGTGTGCGTGATATCCAACCCGGGCAGGCTGGTGCATAACCCTACGATATCGCCAGTCCTCAGTAATGGTTCAATGGCAGCGACTTTATCCACCGGAACAAAAGTCAAATTACGCTGGTTGATGTCGAATTCCTTGGCTTTCATTTTCTCTATCAACTCAGGGTGCGCTGCCAGTTGTTTGTACGAACCGGGATTGCTGGACATGAAGGCAACTTTTTGAGTAAACGATTCAGCACCAGGCAGGTTCGAGAGAATTTGCACGATGTGCTTCGATTCATTGTCAGCGTACCAATCGGTCGTGTAATGCAAACGACTGCTGTAGTCGTCAATGACGCCACCACGATAACGCGTCAACTTTAATTCCTTGAGCAGGTCTTCCGGTTGGCTTTTACCCTTCTTCAGCATGCGTGCGAGGTCTAGAGTGCTTTCAAAAAATGTGACGCAATCCAGTGCATCAAGGTTGGCTGAGCACGTCTCAAAGTCTGCTGAATTCTCGAGGGTTCCTGCTTCGTATGGAGTGTTCTCCAACTGCAAAGCAATCTTGCCCATCAATTCACCAATAGGCAGTCGGCGCCAATTCTCCTTATTGGCTTTTTCGACAATCTTGTACAGCTTCTCCTGTCCGCGGAACGAAGAAGTTTTGTCGAGCCGCGCCTGGCGCGAAGATGCTTGCGCCTGGTCCAAAGCAAGAGCTGACGGAGTGCATGTCACTGCCAAAGCTATGATTGCTGTCACCAGTATCTTCGGGGTAATCATTTGAACCGCTCCGATAATTGGCTCACGGAGGCTGGGCAGCAATTTCCTCAGCCTTTAGGTACAATATTTTCGCACCAATAGGTGTTTTGCGCTTACATCGGCTGGCTTTTTATGTAAATGGCAAGAGGAAGCCGGCAAGGCCAGATAAGGAATGTGCTAAGGCCGGGAATTCAGGTGAGGTTAACGGAGAGAATGTCAATGGCAGTTAAACTCTGGCGTCGCCTGACCTTGTCGAGTGTTGCTGTCGTAGTGCTTTCACAAGCACTGCCAGTATCGTTGTCTATTGTCTTGCCTCTTGCGATGGCACCGGCCGCCCTGGCGAAGTCTGAGATTTTTTCCGATATTTCGGTAGAAAGAGGAAAAGAGCTGGCTCTGAAAGACGGAAAGCTTTTGCTGGTTGACTTCACCGCAACATGGTGCCCTCCTTGCAAACAGATGGAAGAAGAGACGTGGCCGGATGAGGATATTCA
>JAYRNY010000387.1:0-5220 GCA_041911975.1 bacterium
AGCACTTCCGGTGGAAGCACTGGTGGAACCGGTGGAAGCAGTGGTGGCGGCCTACCCGGTGGTGGATCTACTGGAATCGGCGGAATCGGTGGCGGTTCTGGCGGCTCTGGTGGGGTACCCGGTGGTAGCGGTGGACTCGGTGGAGCATCCGGCGGTGTCGGCGGCATAGGTGGCATTGGACCATAAGCCAGCCCGACATCGTTGCAGCTCAGCATGATTCATTGAAGGCCCGCTCTCCAGGAGTGGGCCCTTTATCATGGCAATGTCAATGCGGCCCCGGGGGATGCCGCGCTTATGGTAACGCCCATTGGTCCTTGCAATTTTTCGCCGCTGCTGACTTTTGTTGTGGATACAATTTGCACCGCAGAAGGCAACTGTTTGCATTTTGAAAAGTCATTACCGGCTTCTGGTCCCACTGTCATGAGCTTGCGGAAAACAGAATTGGAAGTTAGCCGAACTGGTGCGATAGTATTTCTTGCTGAAGCTGGAAGCGAGCAGATTTGAAATTCTATATCATCATCCGGCGGCGGCAACTTTGCATTGATGTTAGGCAAATACACATAGTTCTTTTGCGTGACATACTTTTCCTGCAGGTCATATTCCCTTAAATCCGGCAGTCCATCAGGGGCCGTGAGGTTACTCAAGACGCCATCGATGTAGCCGGCGTCCACGACCTTAATTTGAGTTGATTCGGCGCTTACGCCTGGAAGTTTCATGCCTGGTTGTTTGCTTTCAGCTATGTCGGCCTCATCCGTAAGCTTTTGAAGATCTTTGAGAATCAACACCGTCAATTTTTTTCTTTCTGACGCAACCAGCTCCGCCGACTGTCTTGCTTCTTCCATTAACTGTAGGGCCAGTGGCCTCAGCCGTCCGTGATGAGCAACTGTTTCGTTCAAGGCAGAACGAGAACTGTATGCCAATTCTCTGGAAAACTCCGTCATGTTATTCATCTGACCGACCCAGTCATCCTTGTTGATGGCAGTGGCCATTGAAAGAGATAGAGTTTCAATCTTGCTTTGAGTGCGCTTTTGGGACATCATCATCATTGACACGACAATGCCTATGCCTAAAATTACGACCACTATTAGTGTCACCAGTGATACCATCACAAGCATATTGCCTCGAGTGCTTCTGTTTGCTGGCGCAATACCAAAGTCGTATAACATCCTGTCCTTACATTCCATAGCTCATGTACTGCTGTCTGCCTGCTGGTTCTGAGCGAATGCTCAACATGATCAATGCGTTTGAAATCTGTCCCGGCATAATCGAGGCGGTGCGAAATCCATAGCGCTGCATTTCTTGAACAAACATGTCGAACATCTCTCGCGGAACTAAAATGGAACGGAGGGGCATCTTATTGAGATACAGATCCAGATAGAGTCTCACTGTCGTGATGGCAGCCGCATTTGCCTGTTCTTGCGCCAAAGTGATGTTGCTGCTGCTGATCTTGATTGTCCCGGTAGTACCTGGCTTGATAATCATTTGTTTGAACCGTCTGAGCCCAACCGCGCGAAAGTGGCTTGAATAGATATTCTCATACAGAGTAGGTGGAATAGGCTCCTCTTCTACTGCTGCCGCGGAGGGCACTTTCTTCGCTAACTCCCTGTCTTCTTGGGTTGGCTCCAGTAAAGCCTGCTCGAGGTGAACTGAGGAGCGAATCAACGGCTTCAGTTTGGAGTCCGGATAGTCGAGGCATTTGTCGACTACCTTTGTATTTACAGTCACTACCCAATCAGCTGTGGATGCAGAACTTGCTTGCCCATACGCAAACCAGGAGCAAAGCAGGAGAGATATTAGACCGAACAGATGACAACGCGAAGCCATGAAGGACCTTCTTAGGGCGCGTGTCCAGTTTACACGAATTCAGTTACAGAGGTGGTAGCTCACCACCAGCCCCAGAACAGAGAAGATCTTATTGCTCTGTTAAAGTTCGGTATTCTCCAGCCATCCGGCGTATTGTCGCCGGTTGAAAACAGGACGCTGTCCAGCCGAACCGGGTTGACCCACGGCGAGAAGCTTTGCAAGAAGGCAATACCGGCGGCCCAGTTGGGTCCAGAAAATGATGTCCCTGTGCCAAACAATGTGGTGGGTGGGTTTGAAGTGACCAAAGCGACGTTGACACCGGGTGCAGTGGCCTTAAAGGGTCCCGTGTTGGAGAAGGTAGCAAGCATGTTGTTTTCATCACACGCAGCTACCCTTCTCATGTAGAGTTCGGGGCTCGGGTCAACTATGCCCAGGTTACCGGAACCATTGACGAACAGGTCACCCTGTTTGCGAGCCGCTTTGGCAATTTCTTGCACCACGGTAGAACCGTTATACGTGGGAAGTGCAGTCGAGTTGATACTCAGATTAATGGCCCCCGGACCACCTCTCAAGCGTTGATTATCTACGCACCAGGTCATGGCACGCAGCACATCAAGAGTGTCAATAAACTCGCCATCATTACTAACTCTGCAGGCCGTTACTTTCACAGGCAAGTTGTGAGAAGCTGCACCAGCGATGAACGAAGCATTGTTGGTTCTGCAGGCCATGATGGACGCCACGCCGGTACCGTGAATTCCGGAATCAAATGCCGCTTCCGGAGTTCCGTTCTGTCCGCCTGAGAAGTTAAACTGCTGGACGACAGAAATTTCTTCACCAGGAGCAATTGTGTTGGTTCCGGTGTCGATAACTGTGACTTTAGGATAAGCGCGCTGAGTAATTCCCAGAAGGCGCAGGAAGCAGCGTGCGTCATTCCAATTCATCGACGAAAGAGCATACTGCGACGGATAGTCTGGATCGTTTGGTGTGCAATTAGGACGTGGCGGCCAATTCCACCAGCCACCGAAATGCTGTGCCTTTGACTGAAATGTTGCTTCCACCGAAAGAATGTTGGAATCGATTGTGCCATTGAATTTTGCAACAGCGCCAAGCACGTCGCCATCATTGGGACGAACTTGCAAAATACTGAAATTTCCTGATGCGCAGGGGATTTCGGATAAAACAGTGCATCCGGCTTCAGTGAGCGTTTGTTTGGCGGCTGCGACATCCCCACCAGCCTGGGTGCAGACCAATATGGTCCCGTTGGAAGCGGCCTGTGCGCTCGGCACAAGAGGAAGCGTTCCGAGCAGTAGAGCGGCTGAGAGCCCTAAAGCCGTTCTTCTCATCTTTTTCCAGGAATCTGCTTTCAACATATCTGCTACTCCGCTTGGGCTTCGCGATTGACGCTTAGCTGGTTATCCCGCCGCATTGGGGTGTGGTCCCAACAGCACTGTAAGCATTCTTTGTGACTGAGCTGGGGTCAGTCGATTATTTCGTCGGCATGCCAAATCTAGTAACTGAGGAGACCCAGCGCTTCAAATCGCCAGTGTGGATTTTTGATTTGCGAGTACTCCACCTGAAACGATTTTAAACCCTGAGGGGGGTAGTCATCAAGATACTGAGAATATCGGCACGGTGACAGGTATTTTGAATACCTATTACTGGCTATGCCCATGCAAAATGAGGCGGTATCGGTTTTGCCTATAAATGATGGAACCAAATAGCCAATTTAATATGGGAGGCCCACCTGGATGATTTAACCCATTATTTGGCGATTTAATGTGGGAATAAGGTCAGTAACCACTAGTGCGTGCCTGTTTATGCAAAAGCCCGGACATAAGGTAGATGTTGCCAAAACCGAAGCGGAGATTCGGCTAACCACCGGACTGGACGAGGCTACTCAACAAGAGTTGCACGTTAAGCCTAAAGGCGAAGTAACTACCCAGCAAGAATTTCGCATCTCCACGCAGACCGATATGGAAGTCGGTTTGGACGATGGATACAGCCAGGATCGTTTGCTGGACCAGAACACCGACACCCACACAGGGACCGGAACATCAACTTCCACTTCCACGCAATCTGATACTCGCCACAAGACGGCTTCCGGTGAATTGTCGTCCTTGGAAAAACACCATGATCCGGACGGCACAATGGGCTGCAATACCTGCCAAGAGGATTTGGTAGATGCAATTGCCGACCACACCCGCATTAATGTCGGCGACATAATCGCTTCTCGATACGAGATTAAGGCCTACCTTGGCGAAGGAGGCATGAGTGCGGTCTATTCGGCTGTAGACAAAGTAATCAGACGCGACGTAGCGCTGAAAATATTGCATCGCGATCTTCTTGTTCGTGGAAGAGGCTCGCTGCTCAGATTTCAGCGTGAAGCTCAAGCTCTGGGAAATCTAGACCATCCTAATATTGTCAAAATCCACCACTTTGATGCGGATGAGAATGCTCAGCCGTACATAGTTATGGATATCGTCAAGGGCGAATCTCTAGCCAAACGGCTGGTGAAAGATCCTGAAGAGGTTCGCTTCACTGACATTATCGATATTTTTGTGCAAGTGTGCGACGCCCTGGCGCATGCCCATGCGCGCGGTGTGGTTCACCGCGACTTGAAGCCGAGCAACATAATGGTCGTCGGCAATCAAGTGAAAGTCCTGGACTTCGGCATTGCAAAACTAATGAGCGAAGACTCCGATCAAGAATTGCAGTTAACTCGCACGGGTGAAGTATTCGGAAGCCCGCTCTACATGAGCCCCGAGCAATGCCGTGGTTTGAAGCTGGATTTCCGATCTGATATTTATTCAATCGGCTGTGTAATGTATGAGGCCTTCACGGGCAGTCCACCCTTCACCGGAAACTCGCACATAGACACAATGCTCAAGCACGTCAACGATCTGCCTGCCTCGGTAGCGTCTTCGATGTGTGACGCGCGCTATGTCGAACAAGTTGATGCGATTCTTCTGCGCTGTATGGCGAAAAACCCGAATGCGCGCTTCCAGTCAATGGAAGAAGTGAAAGCCGCATTGTTGGAATTGGAGCGCGAGACAAAAGGCCCAGTCGAGAAGTTTAAACGAAAACTTGAGCTAATTCGCCTTAAAATTGGTGCGCAAGGCAAGTTCACAAAGAAAATGATTGCTGCATATTGTGCTGCCGGTTTGATATTTACCGGGCTGGGCGCCGTGGCCGTCTTCAATCACGGCCCGGCTTCGTATCAAGTCTCCAGCAAGGATGCCAGCATCGAACGGTGGAAAGAATTAAATGAGCAAGGACAAGCGGATTTCAATTCAGGCAAGTTTGCACAAGCTGAAGCAATATTCAATGCCGAACTGGATATGGCCAAAAGACTCGGAAACAAGCAGCTAAAACTGGCCAGCTGCAATGTATTAGTGGATTTGCTCAATGCACAGTTGG
>JAYRNY010000388.1:0-4885 GCA_041911975.1 bacterium
AGCCCGTACGGCATTCGCAGCCTTTCCAAGCACCACCAGAATAATCCGTTCGTCATCAACCACGACGGCGTTGAATTCAGAGTGGATTATGTTCCGGGCGAATCTGATACAGGTATGTTCGGTGGCAACTCCAACTGGCGCGGACCCATCTGGATGCCCGTCAACTTCCTCTTGATTCGAGCTCTTTTAACGTATTACAGCTATTACGGCAAGGACTTCAAGATTGAATATCCGACCGGCTCCGGCAATATGCATACGCTGTATGAATGTGCCAACGACATCATCAACCGCATCAACAGCATTTTCCTGGCCGACAAGGATGGCATGAAACCTGTGTATGGTGGCACTGAGAAGTTCCAGGAAGATCCACACTGGCGCGATCTGACTCTCTTCTACGAGTACTTCCAGGGTGACAATGGCGCTGGACTCGGTGCCTCGCACCAGACAGGATGGACCGGGCTCGTTGCCAACCTCATGTACATGCAGTCGTTGATGGATGAAGACGTATGGCTGAAGCCAAATCCGATGCAGCGCCTTGCACACGTGATGCAACCAGTGAAATAGGAAATTACAGGAGGGCGCTGGACGACATCGCCCTTTCCATATCCTTATCCACACAAAGGAATGTCTCCGCGATGAACACAAAGCAAAAAACTACATCGTCAGTCAAGACGCGTGACAATCAGATCCTGCAAAAGAATCCGACGCTGTATCAGGTAAATACCCGAGTTTGGCTCAAGGAAATGTCGAATGAATTGGGACGTCCTGCCACACTCGATGACATTCCCGATACTGTCTTAGACGGCTTTGCAGAGCAGGGTTTCACCTGGATTTACTTCTTGAGCGTGTGGCAAACAGGCGAAGCCGGGCGCAAAATTTCCATCAATCATCCGGGATGGAAAGATGGATTTAAGGTCGATATACCGGATTTGACCGATGAAGACATTTGCGGCTCCGGTTTTGCTATCACAGATTACAGTTTAAACAAGAGCTTTGGAAAACCAGAATCTCTGGTGCGGTTGAAACAACGACTGAACGATCGTGGTTTAAAACTGATGCTAGATCTGGTGCCAAACCACACTGCAATCGATCACCACTGGGTAAAATCGCATCCAGAATTTTACATAAGTGGCGATGAAACCAGCATTGCTAACGCGCCGCAGAATTTCATAAGAGTGGGCGACCGAATACTTGCTCATGGACGGGATCCATATTTCGACGGCTGGCCGGACACTCTGCAACTGAACTATGGAAGTCCGGCATTTCGCGAAGCAATGTTTGCCGAGATCTCCAATATCGCATCTCTATGCGATGGGCTCAGATGCGACATGGCAATGCTCGTGCTGCCGGATGTTTTCTCGCGCACCTGGGGCATCGACATAGAGGACTTCTGGCCGGAAGCAATTGCCAACGTGAAAGGCAAATACCCTGAATTTGCTTTTATGGCTGAGGTCTATTGGGACAGAGAATGGGATCTTCAGCAACAAGGTTTTGACTTCACATATGACAAACGACTCTATGACCGGCTGCGCCAGAATGACGCACGCACCGTTCGCGAACACTTTTGGGCAGCGCAGGACTATCAAAAACGCTCCGCGAGATTTTTGGAGAATCACGACGAGCCGCGCGCGGCAGGTATATTCGGCAACGAACAACACAAAGCAGCAGCGTTGCTGACCTTCTTCTCGCAGGGTTTGAGATTCCTGCATCAAGGTCAATTTGATGGTTATCGCAAGCGCGTAAGCGTTCACTTGCAGCGTAAACCGAATGAAGCGAAAGATCCAGAGATTCAGAAATTCTACAAAGAGCTGGTCGACTGCCTGAAGCATCCCGCCGTTCATGATGGAGAGTGGCATTTGCTGGAATGCGCACGCGCGTGGGAAGACAACTGGACCTCAGATTGCTTCATCGCATTCGAGTGGACATGCTCATCGCGTCCGGAAGAAAAACCCGTTTATGTAGTAGTGAATTACTCAGACCACCAATCCCAGTGCTTTGTCAAAATCCCTGCACAAGGAACTGATGCAGAGCAAGGGTTGAAAAACTTCAACACTCGCTTATCGAGCAGCACAGATGAGAACTCCCTCAAACTTACGGAAAACGGCTTCTTCGTCGACTTCCCCGCCTGGGGTTATGCGTTGCTTGCGTAACCAGCGAGTGAAGACAAGTATCTATAAATCACCTTCCAATATAGACATTCAAATAACGAATACGCCGAAGTCCTCACCTACTTCAGCGCACTCGCTTCCAGTCACAACTTGTTACAGGTTTCTAGTCAAGTCGCTTCAATACCATCACTCGTCCTTTGGCGTCGTAGATCGTGTGAATTTCGACTTTTGACTGAGCAATCGGCAAATTGCCGAACGTCGGCTCCGCAATATGGCTGATGCGAACTACAGAGCCGTCCGGCTGGGCTTTGAACTCTATTTGACCAGTTGTTGTGGGTTGTTTGTTGAATTTTGTTCCCCACCGATTCCACTGTTCTTCCCTCCATCCGAGAGATGTCTCGCTTGTTTTGCGAACCACTTCAAACTTAGGAGATACGTAGTGCTCAATCACTTGTGTCAGCCTGCCGTCGGCGCTGTAGATATAAGCACTCTTTGCGCTGCTATCGAATGTCGAGTCGGAACTGGCGCGGAAGAGCAAGCGATCGTTTCCTGCCGCATCATGATTGTGCAACGTGTAGCCATGATCGCTGTAACTCATCGTGACGGAGTTGCCGGATCTTCCTTGCGCACGTTTCAACCCATTTTCGTAGGAGCGTAGGTCACTGAAAGGTGTCTTTTCACGCTCCTGGCACAACTCGAGATCTTGCGCCGAGTGATCGGGTCTTACGGCGTCGAAAATCTTGTCGAGTAAATGCTCGCGAGCCGGGTGTGCGTCATTCATCACCTGAGTGCATACGTCATTCATGGTCATGTCCTCTCGGGAGAAACGGCAAACTGGCGCACCAATCTGTACAGCAACAGGTTACGGACTTTTCTTGGCAAAGGACGGGCACAAATTTGGCAATTTAGGGGCAGCCGATAAAAAGCCGGGCGGGCGGCATGTAAGCAGCCCCTACAGTTTTAGTGCGATGGTAAAACCGGTCGATGCATGGCATCGCCCACACATTACGCCATACCGTTTTTCTTCAGGCTGTCAAGATACGCAACTAAAGATTTGCCTTTGAGATTTCCGTTTATCTGGCGAAAGCCTTCGCCGTATATTGGGTCTTCATTTCTTGCAATGGCATTGCGGTGGTACTCGCTTTCTGTAGTATTCACTTCTGATAGATAGCTGAAAGCAAACATCTCGCAAATACCTTCTTGCGCAGGAAGCGGTAACTGTGGCAGTTTATGAACAAAGCACCAGACGTGTCCGATTTCGTGCGCCATAATCGCGGCGGTATGATCTCTCGGCAAACCATAGAGAACCACTACTTCCTTGACGATTCTGTCTGTTTCCACTCCATTGACCATTTGTGTCTGAAGTAGCGAAATTCCGGCTTCTGTCTGCGGCGTGCCGCCAGCCAGTTTGTCGATCTCATCAAGGCTGCCTAAACGCATCGGCACGTTTACCCCATCCACACTCAGTCCAATTTCGGCAAGGACCTTCTGCACCTGAGAGAAAAGTGGTTTTGCAGCTCTGTCATCATCAATAGCCGTTTTACGACAGAGATTGCATATTTTTCTAGTGTCGGCGTATTCCACACCGCCACCGGTCAAGTTTTTGCATATGAGGCGAGAGCAGCTAAAGCACTTGTCCAGCTCGGATTGATGCACCACGCAAAAACAATTTCCCCAGTTGTCTTCGAAGTACTTCCCTCTGATAGGCTCAGTACACACTCTGCATTTCGTTCCGAACTTGTCGTAAAAGTCGCGCTCGCAATATGGCTTTCCATCGCGGTGAAGAAATCCGCTGGTGCCGAAAGGCTTCTTGCAAATCGTGCAAACAAAGTGTTCCTTATGCCAGAAATGATCCAGCGCCTGCACATATTCTCCGCGAATAAAATCACCACAGCCGAAGCAGCGTTTACCAAATTTCTCTAAATAGTCTTTCTCGCAATAGGGATTTCCATCTTGCTCGAAGAACTGCTGCCCGTCAAATGGCTCATGGCAAACAGTGCAGACAAAGTGCTCTTTATGCCATTGATGGCCCAGAGCCTCAATGTATACTCCCACTATATTCTTTTTGCATCCGTGACAAACAACCATCTACTGATCTTAGTTTATGAATTGATCCCTTATTTGGTTATCCTCAGATTGCTTAATGATCAGTCTTACTCATGCATGATCTCCTTCAATTCTTCGCCAAGAGTGAGAAGTTTTTCGCGCCACATCTTCAAGTGATTAGTGCGCACCATAACTTCGCGCGAATGTTCCTTGTCGAGAACCGATATGCCTTTCATAGCCAGCGCGTTCAAATTGTCGACTTCAAAATCAACACCGGCAACAAAAATCTCGAATCCGGCCAAAATAGAACGGCGATTTTGCCCAAGTTTGTCAGAGAGACTGAGAGCCTCTTTAGAGTTGGCGTCCATGGAAAAACGCTCGGAAGATTGCGCGCTGCCTGAGGCAACACGGACTAAAACTCCAAACAGTTTCTTCGACAGATACGACAGCATCGAGTCCAAGATCAGCTGCCCATCAACTCTCCAGGTCGTGACACCATCATCTACCGTGGCGTCGATGTCTATATAGCTGGAGAATGAAGATTCCCTACCCGGCAATGTGCCGACGTTTTCCACAGGCACGATGTACGCAAGTATCTTATGTTGCTGCGCTTGCAATACAAGCGCCCACTTATCGCTTTTTAGCGTCCCCGAGAAAATCACAGTCGATTCGCTCGGCTGCGTCGCATTTGCCGGCGCCTCAGGCCGATTGACGACAACATCTCTTTTCTC
>JAYRNY010000389.1:0-10261 GCA_041911975.1 bacterium
ATCCGATGCAGCTTCAGCAAACGCAGCCAATGCAAATGCCGCAGCCCATGCCTCCGCATATGCAGCAACCTATGCCTCCGCACATGCAGCAGCCCATGCCTCCGCACATGCAGCAACCTATGCCTCCGCACATGCAGCAACCTATGCCTCCGCACATGCAGCAACCTATGCCTCCGCACATGCAGCCACCCATGCCTCCGCACATGCCGGCTCCCATTTACGGCTACAACACTCCTTACGGACATGCACCATATGGCGGTCCTGCACCCGACGACCCTTGGGGAAGCTGGCATGGAACCGTGCCGCGCCACCATGGTCTGGGCGTCCCGCTGCCGGGATTCCCACAGCCCCCTTCGATGCCGCCAGAGGGATATGCGCCGCCGCCCGGCTATCAACAAAATGTTCAGCAAGTTGCTCCGCAAGTCCCGCCCCAGCAGCAAAACTGGCAGCAGCATCCTGCGCAACAAGAGCATCCGGCCCAACAACAACACGCGCCGGTTCCGGTTCAACAGGCTCCAATGCTTCCACCGCCTCAGCCGGCTCAGCCTCCCGTGTCCAATTTGCACGCTCAATTGCAGCAACAGCAGACATATGCAAGCCCACAGCCGGCGCCGGACCCACAACCAGCCGCACCGGAGAATCAGCAGCCACACAGATCCAGTTACGAGCATGCTGCGCCCGCTTCACAGCCATCACCTCCGGCTCCGACGCCGCCACCTGTACCTTCCCCATCTCCTGCGCCAATTTCTCCGACGCCGCCACCGGCTCCTGCACCTATTGCCCAATCCGCGCCGCCGGCAAAACCTGAAGAGCGAATTGAGACACCGAAAGACGAGGGTCAACTGAAGAATGCTGCCGCTCAACTAGCCTCCCGGCTGGGCTGGGCAGCACCCAGAGGTAGTGATGGGGATGCAGCCGCTGACCTGCCTTCACCGAAAAAACTATCCTGGACCGCACCGCAGCAGCCAGTTGCAGAAGAAAAGGCACCAGAACCCATAGTCTCAAAAGAGTCCAAAGAACCGGAGGCTACGAAAGAAACAAAGCCGGAACCCGCACCTGAACCAGTCAAAGAAGAAAGTCCAGAGCCTAAGGTTGAACTAAAACCTGAGCCAAAACTTGAATCCAAGCAGGAACCTGCAACTGCTCCGCCTGTCCCCCAGGCGCCTGCACCATTTTCTTCGCCGCCGCCTGCGCCGGTATCCATACAAGTTTCCAGCGAAATGACCAAACCATTCGTGCCCGAATCCAAGCCGGCAGCAGAAGAGAAAAGCCCGCCCGGATGGTCAGCTTTGCCTACACCCACGCCGGCAAGACCGGGCGCTAGCAATGGAACATCGATTCCATCAGGCGAATTCAAAAATCCATTTGATGCAATAAATTCGGCTCCAGTGGCTAAAGAAGCGCCCGCCACACCACCCGCGCCTCCCGAGCCTGTTACCGAGCCTCCAGTCCAACCGGCAGCTGCAGCGCCGGTCGAAAGTACTTCCGAGCAGAAACACTCACTCGGTTTTGAGCTTGAACTGGAATTACCCAAAGAAAAACCAATCGAAGAAATCATCGGGGAAATCGAGGAAAGGAAAGTAGCTGAGATCACCGAGTCTAAAAATGAGATCACAGAAAAATCAGAAGAAGCAGCTAAAGAAGATGAGGACGAAGACGACGAACCGGACTTCGAAATCGAGATTGACCTCGAACTACCCGCTCCTTTCAATAAGCCTGTTGAACAGCTAAAACAAGAACAAGAGAAAAAAGAGCAAGAGAAGAAGGCACAAGACGGGCAGTTCAGCCCGGTGCCGGAACCAGTTCAGAAACAGGAAGCGATGGCACCTTTGCCTCCGCCTCCGCCACCGACAATGCCGGTTCAAAAACCGGTTGGTGTGCCAATCTCCATGCCCATCGAGCCGGCTCGACCAGGACAGGTGGCCGGATTTGGAAAAGGAACCAAGATCTCGCTCAAGTCGGACTATGCTCCCAGTGATACTGGAAGACTGTTTGCCATTACTCAAGCGGATGCACTGACGCTCCTCAATGATGATGCTGATTTGGAACCTGGAGACGAGAAGAAGGAAGCTGTTCCTTCCAAAGGCAAGAAAGGCAAAAATAAGGCATCGCAATCGCAGACAAAACTTGCCAAACAACAAGCAAAAGGTAAGAAAGGAGCGGCCGGCAAATCTCAAACCGGGCTGCCCAGCGTAGCAGAGCCTGATTTGCTGCCCGCCTGGCTGCCTCAAAAGCATCAGAACCATCTAGCAGCAGGTTTGGGCAAAAAGAGCACAACAAGCACAGTACCGGACTTTATTGAAGACCTTCTGCCGGTGACGCAGCAAGGAGCAGATGTTGTCGTGCCCATGGCTGAAATGGCGGTATCTGGACCAGCCAACAAAGCCAGCAGCACTTATAGCAAGATGGCATCGATCAAGCAGCGCGCCGTTTCGCTCTCGGTCAGCAATCTTCTGCCTGTTCCTCTGGAAATCGCAGAAGCACAGGCTGAACTAGCGTACATAGTCGAGCATCGCGGAGTTCCGGCCACCCCGCCGGTTACCTTTACACCAGCACCACCGCCTCCTGCGCCACCTCCAGTGCAAGACTCTCAAGTGACTATTGTGGAGTTGTTTACTCTTGCTGGTTTCTTCTCCAAAAAGGACATAGCAGCCGCGCTGGACAAAGCATTGGAAGACTCATCGCTGGCGCCGGATCTCCTCTTTGCACTTGGACTGGTCTCCGACGATATCCTCGATGTCGTGGTTCGCTGCCAGGCCTTGACTCGCAATCGTTATCTGACAACTGAGCAAGCGATCTATGTGCTGGGCGCAGTGCGCAGCGGTCGCCTGAGCTTCGAAGAAGCACTCAGTGAAATTGGCAAATAGATTCAGCGCTTTAAACTATCCAGCTCATCGGCAAACGTAATGCCGTTGCCGCCTTTTTTCATGCGCACCATAACGGCTTCGGCCGCGCATCCGAACACATCCTCGACGGAAGGCCCCTGGCTGAATCCGGAGTCGACCAGAGGGCGGCCGCTAAAGCATGACACGCCGATACTGACGGTGACGAGATAGCTGCGTCCCTTAATCACGACCTCGAAATTCTCCAGACGCGTGCGAATGCGCTCGGCGGCAACTTCAGCTCCAGACCTGGGAGTTTCCGGCAGAATGATTCCGAAAGCATCTTCCCGGCAGCGTCCGATCAAATCGATGTCGCGAATTGAGGTCAACATCACGGCCGCAGATGCAGCAACAATGTTGTCCCGCACCTCCATACCCCTGGATTTGAAAATATCGTCCAGACCATCGACTGCAACTATCAGAAGCGACAGTGCTCTGTCATACCGATTGGCCCGTTTCAGCTCATAGTTGAGCCGCTTATAAAAGGTTCGAAAATTGTAGGTTGGCGCGACCAGGTCCATAAGTACACGGCGCTCCAACTCGTCGGTCGATATACTGCCATCTTCGGCTTCACTGTCGGCATAGAGTTTTGTCTGCTCTTTCGGCAGTTCAAAAACGGGAATCTCGCCGCTCGTCCAGGGAAACTGATTGTTCTTACTGCGCAGCTCGGCTACACGGCGATAGAATTCCGCTTCTTTGGCTTTACTCTCTTCAGACACAGTTTTTCCCCTGAGCAACCGCCGATTTTATACCCGGGCTCTTGCACGGCGAACCCGGTTATATAATGGTGGGCTAGATATGTTTGCCGTTTCACGGACAAGCCCAGGGGTTATCATGACTCAATCCTCAACAGCGGCCAGCGCCAAGAAAATACGAGTTGGCAAAACCGAGGCAGTAATTAGGACCGTCGAGACCGGCGATTTCTCCAGCGCGGTTGAAACCTGGAAGACCGCCTTTGGATTTACAGACGAAGAAAGATGGAAGCGATTTGCTTTCGAAGTCAGCGACTTTGCAGTCGGAGCATTCGTGGATGATTATGCACATGCCCTGGCAACGGTCATTATGTTTGACTGCAATTTCAATGAGCGCGTCATCAAATGCGGGGGCGTCGCCGGAGTTGCCTGCAGCCCGCCGATGCGAAAAAGAGGGCTGGTGAAAGCCGTTCTCAGAGAAGTCCTGCAACGCCTGCACGATGAGAATGTGGAGATTTCCGCGCTCTGGCCATTTTCGTATCCGTTCTACGAAAAAATGGGATATGCGGTCACTGACCTTCAGTACGAAGTAACGCAAGAAATCGAAGCAATTGCGCCGGTCGGCGACAGTTCCGCATTCCGCCCGGTTAAATTAGAAGCCTATGAATCCTTGATGCCGTTGCATCAGCGCTGGATGAAATTGTTCAACCTCAGTCTCGAGCGCAATGCTTCTCGCTGGCAAAGACAATTGACTCGTCCGGAAAGACAATTTGTCCTTTATCAGCACAATGACGGCTACATGCTCTGGAATCTGCAAGATCCCAAAGACCGCACACTGGAAGTGGTTGAATGGGCGTATCTTACCGAGCAAGCCTTTCATGACGGTCTTGCTTTGATAAAAAATTGCGGACAACTGGCTTTCGACAGAGCCAAATGGCTAATGCCTGAGCTTACTCCCTTGCTGAAGCTGGGCGTGTCTTACCCGCCGGCAAAGGTGAATGTGAAACACGGCATGATGTCGCGTGTAGTCAATCCGCAATCCTTTTTCAAGAACTGCGGACTCACGCCGGTGGAAATTTGCGACCCTCTTGCAATAAGCGGCTCGGCAAAGCCAGTTGAGGGCATCGGACCGGGAGAATTGATCCAGTATGCCGGCGGTTTTTTGAAGCCGCCTCAAGGCGTTTACGAACATCTCAATCAAACAGTTCCCTGTTTTTCAATCGAGCAATATTAGACTGCCACTATTTACGGTGGCATAGTCAAAACATGTTGTCTCTCTTCTCCCTTAGAGAGTTTCGCTCCTCTTATTTCTATGCGCGTTTACGGACGCGGCCCGTTTTCGACGATAGTCGCTTTTCTACCTGTACGAGAATTGTCGATACAGGAATATCCAGCGCCAGGGCCAGCCGGCTGAGATTTTTCACCGAGATGTTGCGAGCTCCACGCTCGACGTCACTTATATATGAGCGGTGAAAGCGGCTTGATTCTGCAAGGTCGCTTTGAGACATGTGCAGGCGCGCTCTGCGCTCCTGCAACACGACTCCCAATTCGGAAATTAGTCTTTCGTGTAAATTCAAATCTTTTGCCATAGCAATGCTCAGCGACGCTGCAGTGCGCAGTATCGCTACCCCCTTGTTAACACCATACCCCCAATTTAGTGATTCGAGAAATCACCCCAAGGGGGGATCGAACCGCAAAAACCAATGAACTTTCCCTGAAATGCGCATGTAGTAACGGTTTTACAAAAAAACTTTTTTTGAAAAAAGGGAAAATTTAAGTCTAGTTTGGGTGTCGCCCGTATTTCTTTCAAATTGACGCAAAGCCAGGCTCGACACGTCTAAATGCGCACGAACAAATGAAATGCGCGTTTCAGCGCCGATGATTTAGGACTGCGCGGCATTTTCTGGATGTCGTAGAAAAGTCGCGGCTAAAAACTCGGTCTTAATTACGCTCGCAAAAGAGTAGAAGGGAAGAAAGCTTCGGACTCTTCGTAGCCATGCTGAATCTTGGTGTATTTTTCGGCAAATTCGAGCATCGCTTTGGAGTCTTTCTCTCTGCCCATTTTTTTCAAGAGGGCGGCATAACTTTCTAAGCACGTGCCCAGCCGGGGCATATTTCTTCTCTGGCGGAAACCCTCAATTGCCAGCTTGTACTGCGCCTCTGCTTCAGCGTTCTTGTCCTGAGCCTGATACAGCACAGCCAGCTCGAAGCGAAACTCTTCGGCTGGTCCAAGCGGAGAATCTATAGTTTTCAACCCTTTGTTGATTACGGTCTCGGCTTCTGCAAATTTACCGAGTTTGCGCAAAGCCGTGGCGTATTTGTGCATACCGATATAAACAGAGCGATGGTCGCCGCTCAAAGTCTTGTCGAAGATATCCAGGGCTCGTTTGTACTGAGTCTCGGCTTCTTCCCATTTGTTTTCCTTAGCCGCGCAATCGCCCAGATGCTCGACCACAGGGCCCAGGTAATAGTGCCCGGCATAAAAGTTCTTTTCCAAAAGAGCCAAGGCGCGATTGAACTGCTCTCTGCTCGGCTCGACACGTCCCATGCCCAGATAAAGTGCACCCAGCTCGTCAAGAAGTTGAGCGACCGTATGGTCGTCTTCGCTCAGCGCGGCAATGCGTTTGTCAATCGCTTGCTTGTAAAGCGCTTCAGCCGCGACGCGCTCCATGTTTCCGGCTAATGCTCTTGCCTGTGCCCACAGGCTGTTCGATTCTTGCAGTGCGGCGAGGTTCTTTGCAGTCAGCTTTTCTGTCATATATCCAACTTCTGAAATGAGTCCGGAACCAAAGTATCATACACAGGCAAACCAACTATTTAATTTCTCTAGCCCTTGCCTCTTCGCAACCCGGGCTAATTCGCTTTACTCGCATGGAAATGACCAAAACACAAGCAGAAATACTGATTGAAAGGCTCAATCTGAAGCCGCTCGCCCAGGAAGGCGGTTACTTCCGGGAAACATATCGTGCAGAAAGAAAAGTGGATGTCGTGAGTGAAAAGTCCATTTCCACTTGCATTTATTTTTTGATTGCCGACGGCACCTTTTCCGCTTTTCACAAGCTGCCGTCGGACGAAATCTGGCACTTCTATGCAGGCGACCCGGTGGAGTTATCGATCATAGACAAGGACGGAGAATTGCACGTCCGCAGGCTCGATGCCAGCCTGCTTGAAGGGACCGCACCGCAGGTGGTGGTGCCGGCGGGATGCTGGCAGGGTGCCAGACTTGCCGGAGCAGGCAAATTTGCATTGCTGGGTTGCACAGTCGCTCCTGCTTTCGATTTCAGCGACTACGTGCACGGTCACAGGCAAAACTTGTTGGATGAATTCCCTGAGCACCGCCAGACTATTTTGAATTTAACTCGCGAGTAAGAAAGAAAAGGAGAATTCCGTGCCCAGCTCGAAAGCAGACAGCCAAATCATTGAAAAAACAGTCCAGTTCGTCAAGGAAAGGCTAGGCGCCGAGGCTACAGGTCACGACTACTTCCACATCATGCGCGTCAAGGACCTGGCGGTTCGCCTGGCCAAAGAAGAAGGCGCCGACGTCTACATCGCACAACTGGCTGCTTTGCTTCATGACATAGCCGACTGGAAATTCCATGACGGCGATTTGAATGCCGGTCCCAAGCTGGCGTCAGAGTGGCTGACCGGACTGGGCGAGTCGCCTCAAACAGTGGAAAAGGTGGCCGCCATCATCAAAGAAGTGTCGTACAAAGGCGCTGGAGTAAAGACTACGCCTGAATCCATCGAGGGAAAAGTCGTACAAGACGCGGACCGCCTGGACGCTCTGGGGGCTATCGGCATCGCCAGAACATTTGCCTATGGTGGAAGATTCGAGCGCCCTATGTACGATCCCGACCAGCCACCGGTCATGCATCAAACATTTGAGGAATACAAGAACAGCCGCGGGACGACGCTCAACCACTTTTATGAAAAGATATTGCTTCTCAAGGATCGCCTCAATACCGAGGCGGCACGCACTCTTGCCGCCGAAAGGCACAAGTATGTGGAAGAGTTTGTCGAGCGCTTTTTGCTTGAATGGGAGGGCAAGAAGTAATCTCGTGCTTATGCGAAATGAGATATAATTCACCCCCATCTTTAGTCTGCTTAAGCAAAAGAGGAGAAGAAGCCGGACATGTCTGACACGAGCGAAAGCGATCTGCGAAATAAAATCCTGGGCAATGTGAGAGATCGCAATACCAGCGAAGAGACCCGGCAATGGTTGTCGGTTCTCGATTCGAGCGCTTTGCAGGCGGACCAGACCCTGCATTTGGGTCAATCTGCGCAAGCGGAGAACCTGAGCACCAGTGCTTTTGTCGACCTGCTCTTCGATTTCCTCAGTCGCTATGTCGCCGAATTCAACAAAAACCCCGTTCATGAGAAGCTGAAAGTTCATTGCGAACGGCCCAAAGGTGAGTATGAATTCAAGGATTTCAGCCGCTTTTCGCATACAGTCAAGTATTTCCAGGGACACGTTTCAACCCGCGAATGGGCCGTCGTTATCCAGGCTTACATGAGCAAGGTTCTCGTTTTCATAGTGCCCAGCGATATCCTGATCGGCTTCAGACCGGGCGATCCGACCCGCAAACCCTATATGGAAATCGTTGAAACGACGGAAAACGGAAAAACCAGTCGCACCCTTTTGGGACGTGGTCTCTCCAGCGCCAGTATCGGTCCTCTGGCAAAGCGGATTTTTGGACAGATAATCAAAGTCGCTCGCAAAGAAGCCACAGACGTTGAAGAATTCACGATCGTCTCTCATACGGAAGAGCAGGCGGACCCGGATCGTTCTTACGATGCTGATGAAAGCAGATGGCTTTTGTCGGAAGCGGATTTCCAGGAAATGCAACGAGCCGGCGGAGCCAGGGCTGCTGCTGGTCAGGTACCCGCTAAAGCATCGGCAGTAGATCAATTCCGCCAGAACAGTCAAAACGTGGCAGGACTGTGCATGCAAATCGTTGCCGACGTGGATAAGGAACTTCTTGCTCTCGAGCAGCTAGGCATCCAGGCGATGAAGACAGATGCCATGAAAGATATCAATTACGCGATGAAGCGCTCCAATGTGCTCAAGAGCCTGAAGAATAAGATCCTCGATTTTGCAACTGACTGGGACAATTGTCTGAACGGAGAGCGATGAGCTCGATGAGCTCTGAGAGTTTAAAAGGTGTAAGCGCACCAAAGACCGACGACCGGGACAGGCCGTTGCGCGAAGATGTTCGTTTGCTTGGCAGTCTTCTGGGCGACACCATCAGGCGCTTCGAGGGCGATGATCTTTTTGACATGGTGGAGCGTTTTCGACTGCTTTCCAAATCCATTCACAGCGATCCTACGCCCACACTGAAAAAGGAATTGGCTGAACTTATCGACAGTCTCGATGTGGCCACGGCCGGCAAAATCATCAAAGCCTTTCTCACTTATTTTGACCTGATAAATATCGCCGAGCAAAATCACAGGGTTCGCCGCCGCACGCAAAGGGAGCACGAAGCCAACGATCGGCCCGAACCTGACTCTCTGACATCAGTTTTTCACCGCCTAGAGTCCGACCAAAAGAGCAAAGAAAAGCTGAAAGAGGTAATTTCCGCCTTAGATGTCCAGGTCGTTTTTACCGCCCACCCAACTGAGATTACAAGACGCACGGTACTTGTAAAACAGCTCGAGCTGGCTCGTATCTTAAAGCGCCGAGATCATCCACCGCTCTCCAGGCGGGAAAGCAGAGCAGTTTCTGATGGACTGCTGAAAGTGATCGAATCCCTGTGGATGACCGATCATGTAATTTATTTCAAACCACAAGTCATGGATGAAGTGCGCTACGGTCTTTATCATTTTGAGAACGTGGTCATAAGAGCCATCCTCGATGTTCATCATGACCTGGTTTGCGAACTGGACAGATTGAAAGGTGAAACCGCCTGGAGCCCGCTAAGCAGTCAACGCTTCGTCACCTTCGGCTCCTGGATTGGCGGTGACCGCGACGGCAACCCGTTCGTCACACCTGAAGTTACGGTGAAAACTCTGCATTATCAGAGTTCGCTCGTGCTCAAGCACTACATGAAAGAAATGGAGACCCTCTTCAACGACTTGAGCCATTCGCACAACTGGATGAAGATGAGCGACGAGTTTTACACTTCACTCGCGCAAGATCGTCTGCTCTTCCCCGAGTTGGACGATCGATACCGCGATCGTTATCGACTGGAAGAAGTCCGTCAAAAACTGCTCTTTATGCAGGAGAAATTGCGACGCGCCCTGACCGGAGAAAATGAGCCGGGCGCGTATCTCCACTATCTCGAGTTTCGCAAAGAGCTGGAAATTCTCTATAGCGCTCTTGAAAGTCAAAAGTGCGTATCCAGTTTGACCAGTCTCAGGAAGATGATCTATGCAGTCGACATCTTCGGCTTTCACCTGGCAAAACTGGATATCAGGCAGCATTCCGAGCGGCATCTGGATGCCCTTGATGAAATTACAAAGGAGCTGAAACTGATTGAAGGCGGATACCGCAATCTCAGAGAGGATGAGAAGGTATCGTTCTTAAATAGAGAAATCCAAAATCTGCGCCCGCTCATTCCTGCCGATCCGCAATTTTCCGAGCCCACCAATCAGACGATCGAAGTCTTCCGCAGGATGGCGGCTTTGCAGGACAAATTCGGTATTCCGGCCATTGATACGTATATAGTCAGCATGACTCAAAACAAGAGC
>JAYRNY010000390.1:0-1903 GCA_041911975.1 bacterium
CAGGACGAGATGGAGCTGTACAACAGCGTCATGCCTTTCTGGAAATACGCGATCTTCCGTCAGGAGGAATTCATAAAACTGTCGGAAGCAGAGCAGCGCCGGCTGAAAAACGCGCGCCGCTCGCAAGCACAACAGCATCAAAGAGTGGAAAGCATCGTCACCGGCGGACTAATTGGCAGCCTCTGTCTTTCGCTCATCCTTGTTTTCCTCTTCGGCAAAGATATTTCCAGCCGCATGCAAGCACTGACCTACAACTCCTCGCGCCTGCCGCTCAGAGAACCTCTAAAACCTCAGGTTGCCGGCACTGATGAAATCTCTTACCTGGATTTTGTCCTGCACGACGTAGCCGATCAATTGGACAAAGTCTGGAAGCAGCGCACTACCATCATGCGCATGGTGGCGCGCGATTTGCGTGAACCACTCATTCTCGTGCAGGGAACGCTGCGCGCCTTATATGGACAAATTTCGAAAGACATTACCGATCTGGGCGGGCGCCAGCTCAATTCCGCGCGCGCAAACGTAGACCGCATGCTGGGTCTCGTTGAAGACCACCGTCCTATTGAGAATTTGGAGTCCGGACGCATCGAGCTGAATCTAACTGATTTCGACATCATGGAAGTGATCGACCAATCGATCGCGTCCGTCCAGTCTCTGGCCTTGCAGAAGAAGGTGAACCTCGCTAATCAGGCGAAACCATGCGTCCTAACCGCCGATCGCCAGCGCCTCGTGCAAGTGCTGGTGAACTATCTGGGCAATGCAATCAGCCATTCACCCCCTGATACCACTGTTAGTGTTACGCTAAAAACCACCAGTTTTCAAACTGAGATATACGTCAACGACAGCGGACCAGGACTCTCGGATGAATTGAAGCTGAAAGTCTTCGACAGGTTCTTCCAGGCACCCGACTCCAAGACACGAGGAAAGGGCTACGGGCTCGGACTGGCCATCTGCAGGATGATAGTCGCCGCCCACGGCGGTCAGACGGGCGTCGTCGACGCAGAAAGCGGGGGATGCGCCTTCTGGTTCAGCATCCCAAAGGAAAAAGGAGAAGCAGACTTCTAGCCAGGCAGGGCGGACTTTCGCTTTTAGAAAGATCGCAGAGGCGCACAATATGCACACCCAAAACAAGCCTGATTATCGAAAACAGAAAGCGGTCGACAACAAACCGCCCGAGCCCAAAAACGACGACCAATTCTCAGACCAGCCAACAGGCACAGGCTTTCCGAATTACGAGCCGACTCTATACTCCTGGAAGTTAAAGCGATATCGCTTTAACTTCTAGAAGTCCATATGAGAGCGTTCTAAGGCTCACAGGCTGGCCGAAAAGGCGTAGAACCTATGCTGCGCCATTGTCTTCGAATCTTTGCAGCCTAAATGTCAAGAACTTGCTCTACCAGATCAGGCATGACACTATAAGGACGTCCAATAGACGACCATTTCGGTCAACTTTGTGGTTTATCAAATCGCCCCTTTCCCAGCCGCCTTGCCAATATGAAACTCTCACGCCGTGGCGAATACGCGACAAAAGCGCTGATGTATCTTGGCGCTTGCCATCAAGAGCAAGGTGTTTCGGCAGTCGAAATCGCCCAAAAGGCGCAAATTCCTGAACCTTTTCTCAATCAAATATTGCTTTCCCTCAAAAACGGCGGCATACTGCGCAGCCGCAGAGGATCGCGGGGAGGATATGTTCTCAACCGAGAAGCTTCGCAAATCACAATCGGAGAAGTGGCGCGCTTGATGGATGGACCGCTGGCTCCCATCCCCTGTGCATCGGTGACAGCATATGAGCCATGCCCAAGTTGTCCAGAGCCTGATGCATGCCGTTTGCGTCTCCTGATGCGCGAAGTCCGAGACGCAGTCAGCGACATTTTGGACAATACTTCGCTTGCAGATCTCATTCAAA
>JAYRNY010000391.1:0-6150 GCA_041911975.1 bacterium
AAGGCTTCGGCAACCGCACCGACATCGAGCGGGTCACGGCCAAAGTTCGGTGGCGCCCCGACCAGACGCATTTCCAGAAGAATAACGGAGAGCGGGCTGCTGGAACGATAGGCGCGGAAATATTCTTGCTCTAAAAAATACAGGAAGGCCGGATAGGTAAACATTCCTGTTTCCGGTCGGCGCAACGTGGTCATGACACTGTGAATAAGCGACGTGTCAATTTGCTTGCCTTGCAGATTCGATCGCTCGCTCTTCGACTTGACGTGCTCATTGGAGAATGTCACGAAGTCTCTTTCAATTAAGTGGCAGAGGGCAGGCACCCATTCGCTCTTCTTCAATTCGGCCATGCGAGTGACTTGTTTGAGCATGGAGCGATCGTCAATGGCAATGTACAACTGCAGCATAGCTTCGCCGTCGATTGCAGTGTTGCCTTCAATACTGGAAGACAATTCGTATTCAGTGATGTCCTTGCGCGCTTTCAGCAGAATCGATTCAGGTGCAACACCGGCGTGACGCAAATAAGTATTGCTATCCGTCAACTTAACGCCGCGGACGATGAGACTTTCCAAATCGCTTACAACATTTTGCTTGTCTGTTCTTGCGCGTGGTTCAAAACTGTATTTTCCGTCACGAACACCGATCAACTCGAGGATACATTCATCGCCGGACTGCCCGAGGCCTTCGGCATAGACAGCGCGACCTTCTACCGTGTAGATTTGAATGCTGTCTTTTTGACTGCTGATGACCAGTTTGCCGGTCGTTTTGGAAAGCAAAATTGATTGCAACAGCGTAGAAGGCGGAACCATGTTCAGTTCGCCTGTCATTTCCTGCGTACCTTTGGACCATGAATTGTCCTGCAATCCAATGGCGGAAAGCTTGGTCAAATCGCCGTCGGTCGACTGCCTGCTGGCCTGCATGAAATAGGTGTCGCGCTTTCTCGATGCATCGCGGAAAGACTCCGATACAGTGATCGCACCTTCTGCCTGAATGCTTTGATGCACTTCACCGCATGAAGAAACAATCAAGTTGTAGACCAGTAAAACATCGCAACTTCGATAGTCCCATAGGAGCTCGGCGCGCTGTCCGGTACCCAGGAACAACTTCCAGTTGGTGTCGCCCCCTTTGATAGGGCAGTGGATATTGAGAGAAAAATCCATCATTTTATCGGGCGTTGCCCAGGTAATCTCCACCTGCCTTCCGCGCTGTTCCATAGCCACCGAAAGGAAGTGGTGAATCTCTGAAAGTCCTGGCGCAGCCGGGAGTTTCTGCAAAGTCTTTGCTGCTAAACCTGTCTTTTTAAGCATAAATGAACGCCCATGATTAATGGCCTGACCTGCTTTTTATGCCCGGTCAACCGCACCCTCAACCGTCAAAGCAGGACGGGCGCTTGACAACTACGCCTTCTATCGATCTTTGCCGGCAAGCCCGTCCAAAATTTCGTCGTTCATTTTCTTCGCTTCGTCGCGCAGCTGCTGAGCGCGCAATTTATCACCCTTCCTGTCGAGGAATTTGCTGTAAGCCTGGTAAGTCTTGTCCAGTTCGCGCGGGTCTGTATTTTTGCTGCTCTTCAGCACAGCCAGCGACGTGTCGAAATAAGTTTGCGCCTGCTCGTATTTCTTTCGCAGCTCCAAGATCTCGGCAAGCTGGCAAGAAGTTATGCCGACTTTGCGACTGCCTTTGCCGTATCCTTCTTTCTCCAGATCCAATTTGCGACGGGCGATTTTTTCGGCTTTGTCCAGTTGACCGTCTTTCTTGTAGATGTCGATGAGAGCGTCCATCAAGTCTCTGGAGCGATGCACATGCTTATCGAGCTTGTACTCGTTGGCAAAGATCAGCTCCAGTGCTTCTTCATCGAGCGCCGCCGCCTTTTGCCACTGTGACTGGTTGGCATAAGTGCTAGCCAGGCGTTTCATATACTCTTTGAGTTCGCGATCGCCCTTGGGCAGTCGCTTGCGAGCAATATTCAGGGCGCGCTCGAGCAATGGCTGCGCTTGCGTGTATTTAGCCTGAGAGCCATACAAATCTCCCAGACCAAGCAATGCTTCAGCCGTCTTTATCGATTGCGGGTCCTTTTGCTCGGCTCCGGAAAGCGCGCGTTTGAGCAGCTTTTCAGCAGAATCATAATTGCCACCCAACTGCGCACTCTTGCCTTCCTTGAGCGCCTTTTCGAAATTCAACCTGCTGACGTCAGCCAGATCGCTGGACGGCAAAGATGATTCGGTTGAGCGGATCTCATCATGCAGTTGCCAGGACTCCTGCCGATTGCCGGTCTTTGCCAGAGCCACCCTCAGTGCCTCGGTCAATTCGTGATTGAACTTCAAAGGCACAATCACGTTTTCCTGCAGGCTGCGCGCGCGCCTCAAAAGAGGCAAGGCTTCAGCATAACGCTGCTGGCAGTTGAGCGCGCGACCAACAATAAGCATCGAACTTAGAAAATTGGGTCCGGTCTGATCGAGTGAAGATGTGCTTTTTAGAGGGTTCCATTTATTTTCGAAAAAGACCATTGCCTCCTGCCCCGAGGTGAGGGCGCCTGCGCAATCGTGTTTTTCCATCAAAAGACTGGCCAGGTTAAGGCAGGACTGCGCGCGCTTTTCGCCAGGTGGTTCAGACTTGAGAACAGTGATTGACTGGCGAAAGCTCTTTTCCGCCTTTTCCATATCGCCTGCCTCCTGAGCAGCAAGACCGGCATCATACGCTCTTTTCCAGCGTGCCTCCTGCGTATCTTCAGAGTCGTCTGCGCAGCCGGCAAGAAAAATTATCGGCAACAACAAAATCGCCAGACGGACAAAAACGTTCATCGGAAAAGTCCAGAAAAGTCTGCCCAGTTCATAAAGCTCTCGCCTGCCAGAAGTACGCAACTGCAAAGATTGGCGATCAAAACCGTGCTCACCACCTTCTTCCACGGATGCCTTTCCAAAAGCATCAAAGTGACGGTCTCTACCATCAAGCTGTAGGTGAAAAATAGCATCAATCCAAATGGTCCGGCGCCATGAATCAATGGGCCCAATCCCAACAAAAGTCCCAGGATGGACGCAAAATTCATCATCAGAGCGTCCACCAGCGAATGGCGGTAAGTACCCCATTTAAGACGCCACATGACAATCGACTCGACCAGGACAATCTGAACGAAGTGAAAAACGAAAAATGTGGCGATACTCATTGCAGATCACTTCAAATTTCAGGCTCAGTCGGACTTATAGACTATAAAATCCCTTTCCGGCCTTTCCATATGATTAGCACAAATAGAAATGTCTGAGCAAACTCCAGCCAAGTTTTCCAGAAAGCTTGAAAAAGCAATTGAATCACTGGATTTGGGGTAGAACAAAGAGGGTGGCAGGTACGCTTGGCGTATCTGAGGGAGATTAACTAGTCAGGTGCCAGAGATCCCTGAAGATAAAATTCTCAATGGCGTACAGTCGGACGCTGGGCGCGATTTTGACTTGCTTGACGAAAGTCAAGACGAGTCGAAATCGACCGTTTTAGTATCAAAACCCGGTCAGACCAACCCCTCCAGGGATCTCAATCCAGGCATGGTATTCGGGAAGAACTACCAGATCCTCGAGCTGATAGGCAAAGGGGGCATGAGCGCCGTTTATAAGGCTTACGATCGAAACCTCAAAAGACACGTAGCAGTCAAAGTTCTCGCATACAAACGCAAAATGGACAAAAAGGCGCGGGCGCGTTTTGTCCAGGAAGGCATAGCCTTGAGCAAACTCGACCACCCCAATCTGATCAAGATCTACGAGTTCGGCGACGCCGACAGCGCCGAGCCATACCTCGTAATGGACTTTCTCAAGGGCACTGCTCTGTCGGATATTATGGCGCCCAAGAAGGCGTTGCCCGCATTTCGCGCCGTTTCCATCATCAAGCAATGCGTGGACGCCCTCAGGCACGCCCACAACAAAGGCGTTGTGCACCGAGATCTGAAACCAAGCAATATCATGCTCATCGAAGATCCGGACACGAATGCGGAAATAGTAAAAATCATCGACTTCGGCATCGCTAAGGTCGATGAGGCGGATAGTCAAAGACTGACGGAGACAGGAGAAGTCTTCGGCAGCCCCCTCTACATGAGCCCCGAGCAGTGCCGCGGTGAGCGACTCGACGAGCGCTCCGACATGTATTCTCTGGGCTGCATGTTCTACGAACTCCTGACCGGTAGAGCCCCCTTCGTCGGAGTGGACTTTGCCGACACGGTCGGCATGCACTTCAACGACACCGCCAAGCCGCTTACAGAAGTGCGTCCGGATCTGAAACTGGCGAAAGAGCTGGACGCAGTGATCGGCAAGCTCATGGCCAAAGCGCGCAAAGAGCGCTATCAGACAATGGGCGATGTCGCTGAAGATCTGGAGCCGGTCTATGAAGAATTGAGAGCCGCGCACAAAGAGTCGCGCGCCAGAGATGATGCCGATAAGGCAGTGGTCGCCGACGCCAGGGCAGCAGCTGCAGCGGCACAAAAAGAATCGAAAAACATCATGACTGCGCGAAAACAAGCCGAGGCAAAGAAGGCGTCTGATGAAAAGAAAGCACAATCTGCAAGCGAAGGAACTGCCGAGAAAAAACCGCTGGCTGCTACGCTCAAAGAAAAAACGGAGCGCGGAAAAATGCCGCTCAGCAAGCGCAAAACTATGGCCGCATGCGCTCTATTTTTCCTCGTCTCACTGACTGCAAAAGAGATCTACGACGTCTATTCCGGCATCAAAAAACACGGATGGGTGAAGGAAGAGCCTCAATCAATCCAATTGATGACGCAAACATCAAAGCAATTGGGTTGGTGGCAGGCTGACATGGATCCCGGCGAAAAGCTCTTCGACCGCGGCAACTATTATTCCGCTTACAAGCACTTCAATTCAGCACTAAGAACTGCACAGGATCTCAAAGATGACAACCGCAATTTGATCGTGAGCACCACCTTGGAGCACTTGATCGATCTATGCTACGTCATCACCAACTTGAATAATGGAAAGTTTTCCGACACCGAAGCTTTTGAAGACAACAGCAGCGAATACAAAGAGCAACTGGCAAAACTGCAGCCCGTACCCAACAGAGAAGAGATGCTTGCCGAGTTAGAGAAATTTGCGTCCGCGGAAAGTCCCGACGCGGAAAGTTCGGATCACCTGTCAGACGAACAAAAATTGGCCGCCGTGAAAATTGCTGCAATCTCCACAGATTTAGCGCTGTCCGCGCCATCCGAGTCAGAAGCGCTGTCACTTTTCGAGCAAGCCAATAAGCACATCAAAATGCTTATGCGCAATAAAGTGCCGGATTTTTCCGAGCTGCTCGTCAAACAGTCCCAATACCTGGCCGGCATCGGCAAATCGAAAGAGGCCGCCGTTCTTCTGGCCGCCACCGCCGGCGCCATGAGAGACGAAACAGAGATCTTGACCCGCGACAGATCGCAGCTCAAGTATGCTCAGGGTTGTCTCTTCTGGCAAATGAACGACAAGAAAAGTGCTAAGGAATGCATCGAAATGTCTGTGAAAGAAGCAGAGCAGTCAGGTCCAGAAACGCTGCAATTGCTCACCAGCGCCACTCTTGATTTCATGAACCAGCAGCAGATGGAAAGCAACAGAAAAATCAACTTGCTGCTGCCTGTATTGAAAAATCAATTGCCCAGGCAATACTGGCTGATTGCCCAGTCACTGCGGCTATCGGCGGAAGACCATTTGATCAACATGCAGGCAGTTATTCAGTTCGAGCAAGGTGAGAACAAAGGCATGAGAGACTACGTGCTCAGCTCGGGAGCGCAGACTAATCTGAAGGAATTCAGTGACAACGGTGAAGCGAAGTTAAAGCGTGCGATCGCCACCCTGATGCGCACTCGCCCTTACGACAAGAGGGAAATTCTGAAGTCATACCAGGATCTATCCGATATATATCTCTGCTCGAAGCAATTTGACGAGCTGGAAAATCTGCTGCCGACCGTAATCGCATATGGGGAGCAGATACCGGATTTCAATCCCATGGAAAGAGCGGCCATCACTCACAATCTTGCCTATTTGAAGCAGAGAAAGAAAAAATTCGAGGAAGCGGAAGCTTTGTATAGAAAGGCAATTTCTATACTGGGCACGATTGGTTCCGCGGGCGTGAGCTCGCCGGATTTGAACAGGGAAGTGCTAAGCGACTTCAATTCCTTAATGGCAGCGACAG
>JAYRNY010000392.1:0-3004 GCA_041911975.1 bacterium
CATCCGGTTCCACTCAACCCCCTAAAACTTCACTTCGGCGCCGTGAAGCGCCTTCTTCAGCGCTGGTTGAGACCTGCTGCTCACGCCTGTCCCCGCGAGAAAGACCGATTGAAGCTGGGTGAGCTTGCCCAGTTCCATAACCCCCTTTTCCGTCACCATGGTTTCTCTCAAATCGAGATGATGCAGGTTGGGCAGCGCCTGAGCAAGCAGTGCAATAGTAGTGTCATTGAGTCCGGAATTCCTCAAAGCAAGCCTATCCAGAGCAGGCAGCTGCCCGATGTCCTCAATCATCTTGGCTGTCATTGAAGTAAAACTCATATCCAGATCAGTAAGCTTCGAAAGCGACTTCAAGCTCGCGATCGCTCCATCTTCGATATTGCAATTAGCCAGACTCAGCTTTTTCAAACCGGCAATCTGGGCGACATCGGCCAGATCGTCCTGCTCGATTGGATTGTCTCCGAGATCCAGTGACTCCAGAGCCTTGGCGGCAGCCAGAGCGGCCAGATTTCTTCCGCCTTTGGGATTGTAGGCGCCCAGCTCGAGATCTGTCAGCTCCGGAAACGCGGCGGCAATTGAAACCGCTTCACCGCTGATTCTTGTGCCTGTCAAATCGAGTTCCTTCATGTTCAGCTTCGATATGTGCTTGATCCCGGCATCAGATACTTTTGTGTTTTTGAGGGAAAGCTTGTAGAGACTTTTCATTTTCGCAAGCAGCTTCAAGCCTTCATCCGTAACCGCCGTATCATCGAGGTAAAGCCTTCCCAGCTTCGGCATTTGCGATATGTATGTCAGGTCGCTGTCCTTCACGCTGGTGCCTTCCATATGCAGCGATACGGCATGCTTTTGAAGAGCGATATAGGGCATGGACCGGCTGGTTATGTTATGGCCGTTCAACTCTATTCTATTGATTCCAGTATCGACGTCAAAAAATGTAGCAAACAAGTCGTCATCAGCTTTTTCCATATTGATGTAAGGGAGCAGTTTTTTCCTTTCCTTGAGCCTGGCATCGTATATGGTGCTCGTGCCGGAAAGTGGATTGTTGAGAATGGCTTTGGTGATGCGCGTCGTCTGCGAGTCATGAACGACTTTGATAAAGGAGATGGAAGTAACTGCAACGGTTCCCAGCGTGGCGAGCGAGCCGAGCATGAGCAGAAAGAGATTGCGCTGTTCTTTGTTGAGCCGCAAGACGCGCATCTTAGACCAGGCGCTGGCGCTCTGCTGGGCGACGATCTTCTGCACGTCGATCAGATCGGCAGCCACTTCCGCCATAGACTGGTAGCGATCGGCGGGATCCTTGGCCAGCATTTTGGCAATCGTATCTTCGAGCAGCCCGGGGAAATTCATATCCGGCCGGGTTTCTCTCAGCGTGCGCGGAGCAGTGTTCATCTGATCCACGATCACGGACACCATAGAATGTCCGGCAAACAGCGCCTTGCCTGTGATGCATTCGAACATCACGCAGCCCAGGGCATAGATGTCCGAACGCGCGTCCAGCGTTCCTCCACGACACTGCTCGGGGCTCATGTATTGAGGTGTTCCTATGAGCTCACCGGTTTGCGTCATGCGCGTCTTTTCCGACTCGAGCACTTTGGCGATGACGAAGTCGACAATTTTCACTTCCGGACAAGCGCAGTCATAATCGGTGACCATGATGTTGCTGGGCTTCAAATCTCTGTGCAAGACGCTCCTTTCATGCGCATGTTGAAGCCCTTCTGCCAGCTGGATGATGATGTTAATCACTGCTTCCAGAGAGAGAGGCTGAGTTTGCAGAACATCGGAAAGCGGTTTGCCCTCAACGAAATCCATGACCATGTAAGGCTGATTGTGTTCTGAAACACCATAGTCGTGAACATGGATAATATTTCTGTGATCGAGCGTGCTGACCGCTTCCGCTTCCTGCTGGAAGCGTTTCAAAATGGCATCCGAGACCAGATGCCCGTGCAGCATTTTGATGGCGACAAGACGGTTAAGAACCGGATGACGCGCCTTATAAATGACGCCCATACCGCCGGCGCCGATGAACTGGAGAAACTCATAATTGCCGACAAGCTGCACGCCCGGCTGCCCGTGCACGGTGATGGGTGTCCCGTCCTTGGGACACGTCCCCACAGACATGGGCAGCTCCAAGCCACACTGGTGACACTTGTGCGTGCCCGGCGGCGGTGTTTGTTGCCCGGCAACTGTAAAGCCTAAGGTCTTCGGATCATCGTATTCCACAATTTTGCACCCAGTGCAAAGCCGGCCGGTCCCTATGGCAGTTTTGTACCCAGGCTCGCCCCTAATGAGACCCTTAAACAAGGCGTAATATCAGCCACACGCGAGCCTTTGATGCCCCGCCGGGGCTTGAGCTTCTAGGATTTTCGAGTGCCTATGCCTTTGCTATCTTTGCTGGCGCCATGCTTGAGAAGATATTCGCGCGCCTCCGCCACCACATACAGTGAACCCATCACGCAAATAACATCGGTCTCGGATGCGATAGACAGAGCCTTTTCCATGCCTTTAGGCACTGATTCCGTAATGCTGACGTCGGGATGCTCGGCTTCGAACATGCTGATAACGTCCTGGATCGCTGCAGGATCCATGGCTCTGGCGTTCTTCGAGCGAGTGGCGACGGCAAATTTATTGAGGGGCTCCAGCTCGCGCCAGATGGCTGTAATGTTCTTGTCGTTGTTGACGCCCACCACGAAGATGCACTTATTGACGTGGAAAAGCTGCTTCAATGCCGCAGCCAGGGCTGCCGCCGATTCATGATTATGCGCACCGTCTACGACGATGAGAGGACCTTTGATCTTGCCCTCGGAGGTTATCTCGCCCTGCATAACTTCCAGGCGGCCTGCCAGCTTCGCCCCCTTCAGTCCGTCCACTATTTGCTTGCCGGCCACGGGCACTCCCCGCTTGGTCAGGGCGTCGGCAGTCGCAACAGCGGTGACGGCATTGACCATCTGGTGCTGGCCGAGCAGAGGTATTTGAATCTGAATCGTCTCTCCAGCCCGCGTCACATCGA
>JAYRNY010000393.1:0-6365 GCA_041911975.1 bacterium
GGCGGTCTTTCAGCCATATATCTGGTCAAAGACAGCGACGGAAAGACGTGTGTCCTCAAGGAAGCGGTGATTCCTAAAGAAGCCGATGATCAGTTGCGACAAAAATCCGTCACCATGCTCGAGCGTGAAGCCGGCTACCTGAGCCGCTTGAATCATCCAGGACTGGCAAGAGTCTTTGACTATTTCGTCGAGGACGAAAGACACTACCTGTTGATGGAGTACATAAAAGGCACCGACTTGCGCCGATATGTGAAGGAAAATGGAGCGATTTCTGCCAAAGAGACAATCGCCTGGAGTGCGCAAATTGCCGACATTCTTGCCTATCTACACAATCAAGATCCGCCGATTGTGCACAGAGACATATCGGCAGACAATATTATTTTGAGAGACGACGATACGCTTGCGATCATAGATTTTGGCGCCGCCAACACTTTTCTGGGAACTGCAACTTGCACGCTCATCGGCAAACAAGCCTATATTCCACCGGAACAACTGCGCGGAAAACCGACAGTGAAAAGCGATCTCTATGCTCTCGGTTGCACTATGTACTTTCTGCTTACAGGAAGCGATCCGGAGCCTATCACTGTTTCCAATCCCGCTGCAGCCAAGCCGGAGACGCCGCAGTATCTATGCGACCTTGTCATCAAGCTCACCCAGCTTGAGCAGGAGAAAAGACCGGAATCTGCACAAGCGGTTGCGGCAATGCTGTCAAATTGGAAAACAACATGAGTCAACCTTCCTACCGTGAAAGCAGGTGGAAGAAGGCAGTGGCCGGACCGGACTCCGAGCAGTATTTCAGCCGACCCAAGACATTTCAAGCTGAATATCTAGACTACTGCCCGAATGCAGAAGTGTCCATTTGGTTTCGACTAATGGACAAATGGCTGCCTCTATTCTTCATTGTTTTCACTCTTCTGCTCTATTTGGGAAACGCTACCGGCTTGCTTCATCCCATTTTGATCTTTCTGGGAAAAACATTGCTTGTTCCACTAAAGCCATACCTGAGCATGACTCCCACGCATGCATCCACCGACATTGTGGCGATACTATCGACTGTTTCGACTCCTATATTTTTGATTATCGGATTATGGCTGGCAAAGCTGGTTTTCGATCAAAGAGTAAATCCGAACATTATCTATCTGGGCAATTCCGGCATCGAGATTATGCTCAAACGCCAGTCTCTGTCCTCGGAAATAGGCACGCAATGGATATCAAAAAAATTCATCGCCTGGGAAGACATCATCAAAGTACAACTTTTGCGCCCTGACAAAAAGCGCTCGAATCTCGACTATGTGATTGTCATCTATTCACGTTTTTCCAATCCGGTGCAAATCCGTTACGGAGATATTCTTTCCCCCTGGCACAGGTTGAAATTCATTGACGGAATGGAGAAAAATCTGCCCGCAAGCGTATCTGTGGAAGAACTCAAAGATGTCTTCGGCTCATCGACGGTGAGACAAAGCTATACAGAAATCTGGCTGAGAGAACTGGCTGCTGCTCCCAAAAGAGACAAATTGACTCCGCTTGCGCCAGGTCTTCAACTGCAGGATGGCAGCTACACCATTCAAGAAAAGTTGGGTATGGGAGGGCAAGCAACTGTCTACCTGGCACGTTCAAATAGACTTCCACCTGATGCGAATCTGGTGGCACTGAAAGAATTCATGCTGCCTGTATTTCCTGATCCTAAAGTAAGAATGAAAGCCGCAGAGCGCTTTCAAATAGAAGCCGAGATGCTGGCTCGGCTGCAACATCCGCAGATAGTCAGATTCTACGATCTGTTCATAGAAGACCATCGCGCCTATCTGGTCATGGAAAGAGCGCAAGGCGAAAACCTGAAAGCACTCGTAGAAAAGGAAGGACAATTAAAAGAACGCGAAGTGGCGCGACTGGCCTGGCAAATGTGCGGCATTCTCAAGTTTTTGCACAGCAACGACCCGCCGATCACACATCGAGATTTCACTCCAGACAATTTGATTTTGAGCAGTGAAGGCATGCTCAAATTGATTGACTTTTCAGTCGCCCGCCAGGTGGAAACAAATGTGACAGGCTCCGTGGTAGGCAAGCCGAATTTCATGGCACCCGAGCAGTTTCGAGGAAAACCAGTGCCGCAAAGCGACCTTTACTCTTTGGGCGCAACCATGTTTTACCTGCTTACAAAAAAAGAACCGGAAGCAATTCAAACTGCACAATTGGGCGGCTCGTTTTCCAATGCCATGAACGTGATTGTCGCCAAGGCAACCGCTGTTGATTTGGACAACAGATATGCAAATGCCGAGGAAATGGCCCATGACCTTGAAACCTTCCTGGTGGAACACCTCGATCAAACAAGCGAATTAGACGGGGATGTCATTCACCTCGACAAGGTGAAGAATTTAGAGAGCACTTGATATCTGAAAGCATGAGCTCTGGAAAAAAGACCGTTAACGGACTTTTTTCTAGCAGAGGTTTGGAATCGGTCGTCAGCGGCGGGCTAAGCGACTGAACTCCTTGAATTTATGCGTTTCCAAGTACTCAGGGTAGGTACCATTAAAATCAACGAGACCCTGCGGTGTGAAAGAGACAATTCTTGTTGCCACGTCTGAAATCAGGTCGCGATCGTGTGAAACAACAAAAACGGTCCCGGGAAAGACCGATAAGCCTTCACCAAGAGCATTTACTGCTTCCAGGTCCAGATGGTTTGTAGGTTCGTCGAAGACAAGTATCGGGTTTTTCTGCATCATCATGCGAGCCATAAGCAGTCTTGCCGCTTCACCACCGGAAAGTGCATCAGTAGACTTTTGTGCTTCATCACCGGAGAAGAGCATTCGCCCGAGAACACTGCGCACAAACTGATGGCCTTCGTCGGTCATATAGGTCATGAGCCAGTCATATGCAGTGGTTCCACTGGGAATATCCTGATGGAAGTCTTGCGGATAATAGCTCCATGTGGCGTTGTCTCCCCATTTTACGCTGCCTTTATCAGGCTCGAGGTCGCCTATCATGCAGCGAACCAAGGTTGTCTTGCCGACACCGTTGGCGCCAATAATGGCAATTTTGTCTCCACGATACACATCGAGGCGAAAGTCATTAAAGAGAGTTTTGCCTGAAAAGGCTTTGCTTAGCCCTTCTAAGCACAGGATCTCCCTGCCTAGCGGTTTTTCCTGCTCAAAGCGAATATACGGTCTTTGAATATTCGATTTTTTCAATTCCTGCGGCGCCAGACGAGCAATCTCTTTCTTTCTTGACTGCACTTGGCTGGAACGCTGGCCGGCAGCAAATCTTGCTACGAATTCCTGCAGCTGAGTAATTTTTTTTGCCTTCTCTCGATTCTCAGCTTCAATACTCTGGCGAGCCTGTATTTTATGCTCGACCATGTCGTCGTAATTGCCTGGATAAACAATGATCGTATCGTAATCGATATCGGCAATATGCGTGCATACGGAGTTCAAGAAATGACGATCGTGAGAGATTACGATGAGCACACCTTCGTACTCGCAAAGAAATTCTTCCAACCAGTGAATTGACTCGAGATCAAGGTGGTTGGTGGGCTCATCAAGAAGCAGTGCTTGCGGTCCGGCAAAAAGGGCCTGGGCTAAAAGCACGCGAAATTTGTAATCGGTAGCAAGCGTGCTCATCAGATTTTCATGTTGTTCGTCGGGAATTCCAATGCCGCGCAAGATCTCGCCGGCTTCGAATTCAGCGGTATAACCATTTTCGTCGGCAATTATCGACTCCAGATCGCCCAGGCGCATCATTTCGTCTTCGCTCAACTCACTTTTCTGACAGAGCTCTTCTCGCTCCTTGAAAGCACCCCAGAGAACTTCATTGCCCATTACCACGGTATCGATGATTCGTTCGTTATCGTAGGCAAACTGATCTTGTTTGAGAACGCCAACCTTCGCAGGTCGGCTTATAGTGCCGTTGTTGGTCGGCTCGACTTCGCCGGTCAGGATCTTCATAAAGGTCGACTTTCCTGCGCCATTTGGTCCTGTCAGTCCATAGCGGTAACCGGGCGAGAATTTGACGGACACATTATCGAAGAGTGTCCTTGAGCCGAATCCTTTAGTAACTTCGTTGACTATGATCATTTTGGGTTTCCAAATTGAGTTTGTGCCGGCAACTGGAAGGCACATGTATACATGTACGCGGGTACACATACACACATATGCACAACATGCGAAGACCCAACGCTGCGATGGAGCCGGTACGCGGATTATAACCCCGGAACTCCGCCGACTTGTTATAGGTAATCAGGATCTTTACGCAAGCATGGCACTGCTTTCCTGTATCAAAAGCGCCAGTAAGCCGGTGTCCACTCGATTTGCTTTCTTGTTTAAATACTGGTAACAGTCGAGATTTTCGTGCGGGCTGCAGTCTCGGACTGTTTTTTAGCGTATGAAATATCCGCTTACGCGCCACTGTCCATCTTTATCTTTCTGTGGAGTGATTGTTTCTATAGCCGATGCTTTTGCAGAAAATTGAGTCTCGAATTGAATTACGACATATTCGCCATCCGGTGCTCCCGGTAGGCTTGTCGCGTAAGTTCTGGTTTTTACCTTGCGATTAACTAACTTTCCCAGCGGTTCGCGGGCTGCCTTTGCTTGTGCTTTCCACTGAGGCTTTGAAACCCTTGCTTTAAAAACTGAAGCTGCCTGGTCCCAGCTTTCCGGATACTTGCCGGAATCGACAAGAGACAACCAGCTCAGGGCAGCCTTTTCAGCTAGCGCCTCATCCTGCTCCGAGGCCAATGCCGAATGTGAAACAATTTGAGCAGAAAGAAGAGAAACAACCGAAAGGAAAATAGCCGTTCGACTCAAATTCATGCTTTCATCCTCTCTAAGTACGTCTGAATAACTCTTACCACCAGCTTGAAATTTTATCCTAAATCAACAAGCGACCGCTTTCACGATCGCTTGCTGACCTGGGGTCGGGACTACGGCAGTCCCTGTCTAGATTGGAATACTGCCGGTGGAGGGTCCCCTTAAACAACAGGATATGTGCGCAAAATATGCTCTGCTACCGCCAAGTAGATGGGGATACCGATTGTGACGTTATAGCTGAATGTGAGCCCCAAAGAAGCTACCAGAGGTAAAGTAGGCGACGCTTCCGGAATAGCAATGAGCTGTATAGCGGGCACCACTTTGTAAGACGATTTAGAAGCGGTCTTTTCCTCCATATCTGAGATTCAGAAGTGTATGCATTTGCATTGAACTGAATCTCGTTGATGTCGCTAGCATGCCGGACTTTCTCCTCTACGGTATCCAGTTTGAGTTTCATGGTTATCTTGTTTCCTTGATGGGCAAAAATATGCCTGTCATTGGTCCCCCCGGAGTTGGCTGAAAGTTGGATTGAGAATGGAACTACTCGTTCTCAACCGTCACTCCCAACCAGCCCAGGGACCGAGTGCGCCACCTGCAGGTACATGCAAGTGGTTTTTGCAAAACTTTTTCGGAGGGAATTTTTCATTGCACTGAAAAAATTGCTCAACAATGCTCAGCGTGTTAACCTGAACTTGCCTTAGTACAGGTCAACTGGGCACCGACACGATAAGATTTACACAGGCGCTTTCAAGCTGGTGTCAAAGATGGCTTTGGACCTATCAAGCTTCCGTCAAGATTCCGAAAACACAGTCAGGACAACCACTCACGGAACCGGAATACAGAAAACGAGTAAAGACGGCAGAAATTCAGCAAAAAACATAAGCAGAGAAAGACTCTGGCAAAGAGAGCCTTGGGCGTCGCTTATATCGGTAGCGGGCATCAGCTTGATGAGCTGTCTCATTTCTGTCTCCCACGTATCGACAAGACTCGTCAATGTTTCTTTGCTCTACCTCTTAGTTGTAGTGCTTTGCGGAGCCTACCTCGGGCGTATACCGGCACTGGTGTCTTCCATCTGCGGTTTCATCGCCTTCAATTTATGTCTGGTTGAGCCGATTCAATTGGATGCGAGCTCTGAATGCATTGCATTGGCGGTCTTCTTGATAACGGCGTTGGTAATCGGTCAGCTGACTGCATTATTGAAAGCACGCGCCATCCAGGCCGAATTAAGGCGCTCTGAAATGGAGATACTGGCAGAAGCCAGCTGGGCTGTAGCCTCGGAGCCGGAGCGAGCCAAAGCCCTCAGTAAAGTTATGGAACTCATCTCAAATATAGAGCCGGTTGAATCAGCGGTGCTCAAGTTGAATTCCGAGCAGTGGTTAGACAGAGAAAATGAAAAGCTGGTAAGAGTGCAAGAGACGGACAATGCACGCAACGGACCGCGCTTGCTGCAGACCTTTCCGGTCATTTTGGAAGAAACAAGACTGGGCAGCGTCATGCTTACCTTGAAGCCGGAAAGAACGCTGCAATACGAAGAGAACCGGCTGGTGGAGTCTCTCGTCAATCACA
>JAYRNY010000394.1:0-8578 GCA_041911975.1 bacterium
ACAGATAAAGAGCAATTAAAGCAGCCGCTCAGTTAAACTGTGTCTCAGGAGAAGGAGAAAAACGGGCGTCCAAATGAATTCCAAGGAGCGCATTACAAACTTGTCTCGTCCAGCGCTTTTCCCACGCCGGTGGGGCGTTTCAGCCTGCCTGCTGATGGCTCTTGCCTGTGAATCGCTGGTTAGTTTTGAGGCGAATGCTCAGAAGCCGGCCGACAACATCAAAATGGAAATGAAAAAAACACCCGCCACGGTTTTTTCCATCGAGGTTCCAGGTCCATCAAGCAAAGCGACGCCAGCAGCCGATAGAAAGAAATCAGAGGACCCGGCAGCCAGAGAGCGGGCTGCCAATCAGTTTTTCAAAGACAAGCAAAAGCAAAGCATTTCCGCCAAACCGAAGGTCAAGGAAGTTTCCATGCGCCTTTCCGGTTCTCTTTGTCCGGCTTGCTTGAAGAACCTAGCGCTGAGATTTCAAAAAACGGACGGCGTCATAACTGCAACCGTCGAGTTGCCGTCGCAAATGAAAGTCTCGGAAGTGGAAACCAGCAATGCGGCAGGCAAACTGCCTCGCTATGCAGTAGCGCGAGTCACGTACGACTCCAATGTGCTGACAATCGAGCGCATAAAAGACATCATTCGCGCGAACGATCTCGCGTATTGGAAAGTAGAAGTCGCCGATAAGTAAATGGGAGCGCCGGCTGTTCGCGTAAGGGCGCCTGCCCCACGAAGTCCATTCAAGAAAAAAGTGAGCACCACTTTTGGTGGCGCTCACTTCTCGTTCAGGAGAGTTTCCAATGCCTTCGGAGTTCTCCCAAAGTCCTAGCCGGTAGCATTTCCGGACTGGACAACCTTGTACCAGGTGCCGTTGAACTCGACTATCACCTGTCTGCCAACCGACAGATATTTGGTGATACCTGGAACTGACTTCATTAACGCAAAGTATTCGTCGCTGTTGAATTTGATCTCTTTTATACCCTTCTCGGCTTTCTTGTACGTGCTTTCCGTCCAGAATCCGTCAACCAGGTAGAAGGTCTTGTCTTCGACAGTCTTCATCTCTCCAGCCATCAGATCTTGCTTGTTGATGGCGTCCGACTCTTTCAATTCATTCAGAGTCTTCGCGACCAATACAGCCTTCTGACCGCTTTGTTCCTTGGGTTCGTAAGAAGCCATTGCCCGCATGCGAGCATTCGAAGCAATCATCTTGCCCATCACTGCGGTAGGCAATCCTTTCGAATCGGCTCCTTCGCCACCATACATGCCTGAAGCAGAACCGCCGGCAACAAACGAGTCCAATCCGACTCCACCGCCTCCACCACCAGTTCTGAAATAGGCGGCCTTGGGTGCCGGGCGCGATACAGGCAAAGATGACATTGGCATTGCCGGTGGTGGCGGCACGAGTCCGCCTCTTACGCCGCGCGAGGTTCTGCGAACGGAACCGCCTCCTAAAGAATCAGCGCCCCATGCCGGCGACCCGGCAGCTCTACCGAAGCTGACTGCGCCTGGAAATGCGTTGGCTACGCGTCCATTTCTTCCTTCGCTGGGGTCAGTGACAAGATAGGACGTGTACGCGGAGATGATGCCGTACCTTTGCGAGAGGGCAATTATTTCATCGATGACTTCTTTGCTTTCGTCGTTGGCGCGCGCCACATCCGTCAAATAGCCGATTCTCCTCATCGCCCAGATGCGCGGCAAATAAGAATGTCCGGTATCTTCCTTAGCGAATTCCATGGGAAACGCGTAGTCTTTGTTCTCACCATTGATGCGTCCGGTCAACCTCAAGGAAGCCTTGCCGTCGCCCTTATAGCGCCCAATCAAGAGAACTTGCTGCCCGGCAAAAATGTCCTTCACTTCTTTTGGATATACATCTTTTACCTGAACGCCATCATAAGCAATTTTGACGTCGCTCAAAACGGGAGATTTGATCTTTTGATAGAAGTTGCTCAAAGCCACTTCCAGACTCTCACTCGGCTCGACGTATTGCGAGGTGCCGTGGTGCTCTGAGGCGAGCGCATTGAGCAAGCGAGTGTTGACGTCATAGCCGACACCGAAGTCGAATATGCGAATATCCCGCTTGGACTTAACGCCGGTAAGCAGCTTGTCGACAATAGTTTCACCGACCGTCGGCTCGCCGTCGGTAATCAGAACAATGTATGCGGGACGGCTGCTGTCGTCTCCAAGGATCGTCGTTCCCATGGAGAGCGCGTCACCAATATTGGTACCACCGCGGGCTTCCAGTTCATCAATATATTTGTCGGCCGATTTCTTATTTTCCGCACTGGCAGCCAAAAGTTTCGAGCTGAAGGAATCAGCGTCAGTGTTGAATTGAACGAGGCTGAAACGATCCTCAGGCGCAAGCGCGTCGACTATATACTTGAGGGCTTTCTTGTTTTGCTCCATTTTGTCGCCTTGCATCGAGCCGGACGTATCCGAGATGACAACGATGTCTTTAGCGGTCGGCCCCTTAGCTGCCATCGGCGGCGACAGCGTCATCAGAAAATATCCGTCCTCCTCCGACTTGCGGTGAGTCAGCAAATTAGCTGCCACATCTTTGTCGGAGATGCTGTAATAGAGAAGGAAATCTTTGTCAGGAACGGTGTTGGTCGAAGCCAATGCGACATTGGCTTCAGTGTCGCCTTTGCGCGTTGATGTAACAGTGTGCGTCGGCGACCAGATTGTGCGAATCGGCTGTTTGCCTGCCAGTTTTACATTCATCTTGATCGAATCTACCGGCTCGGCCTCGCCTTCCGCCTTGAGCGGGAAGCGATATTTGAGCATGCCGTTTTCCGCTTTGAGAACTTGAGTGTATTCGAGTTCGACTTTCTTTGTGCCATGCGCGGGAATTGGAAAAATGCGCGCTCTTACTGTTTTGTAATCAGCAAACTCGAGCAGACCGGGGTCGACCATGCTGCGCACGATTTGTTCGTACTCAGCGCGAGCAGCGTTGGCTTCCAGGATTTTACCTTCTACCGGCTTGCCGTCGATATGCAGTGAAAACGAGCTGAAAGTCGTATCTTCGGGCAGAGGAAACAGGTAAGTTCCAGCCAGGTTGCTGTCGGTATCGTTTGAAAACGTTTGTGTTATGTACGTTTTGGCGACCTGATCGACTATGTCGACCTTGATGTCTTCGTCCTGCAAATGCAGACCAAAACTCACGGATGCCTGCAGCATCGGACGGCGACCAGGAGTCGGCACGGTCGGTGTCGGTCCGGGATGGGGTCTGACGATTGGGCGCGGAACAGGCACACGCCCGCCCATTATCGGGTCGACAACAATCCAGCCGGAGGCGAGAACCTGGGCGGGTAAGGTCAGCGTGGCGGCGAGAGCCGCAATAGATGCCAGTGCAACAGTTCTCATTTTTGTGACCTCGTTGTTCTGCCGCTCTACTACAAACGAGCAAGGGTTTGGCAAAATGCCGCTCTTATCAGCTTACGTAATCCGTAGAGCTGATTCGCCAGGATAAGACTGCTAGATAACCTGGGGTTTACCCTGGCTTTTTACCCGCAATTTTCAAGCATGCATTTGAGCCCAGACTAATCGCCGAAAACGCCAAATATTCAGGAAATTCAACTTGACATCCCGTATGAGTTTGTATAACCTGTGCAAGACGAAAGTCAAGCTGCTGGTCTTTGGGTGGAGGTTGTTTTGAAGGTCATTCTCTGCGCTGATTGCGGAAACGTGATGAAGAAGTATTCGAACCGGTGCGCGCGTTGCACGCGCATGAATCTGGTCTGGTACCACCCGGACGACCCGGAGCTCAAAAAACGCGTCAGCCAATTGACCGGCGTACGTGAACCAGGCAGCACCTTTGTCAGCCTCCTTGTCGTGGCTTTGATCGCATCAGCCGTGTCGGGCGTCGTCTATGCCTATCAGAATTACGTCCTCAAGCCACCGACTACCTCAGTCGCTGGATCCGTTCAGAGCGTGCCTCAGTAGGTCAGACGTCACTGAGCCGCCGACCTTTCAATTGCAATTTCGCTATAGATTTCGCAGCCACATGGCCTTTTTGCGACAACAAAGTTTCCCCTGTCGGCAAAGACAGTTCCTACACCGCAGAAGCCACAAAAGAAGAAGCAGGCTTTCGCCTGCATCTCCTTGCTCTAAGTCTAATGCGCTCCGGGCTCGGCTACACCTCGCCCTCCGCGCGCTTCCGACACTCGCTCCCGGCGCCTCCTCGGCGTCCTTCGCTCGTCCGTCGGCATCGGCTACGGCGCGACAATCTTGACGCACAATCCTTCGAATTGAATAATCACTTTCGTTCCGACTCCCAGGAATTTTGTGATGCCCGGATGCTTCTTCACGAGCTCGAAGTATTTGGCCGAGCCGAACTGAATCACTTCCGGCTGAGGATGGGTTCCATCCAAGAGGGAACTATCAGTCCAGAAGCCATCCTTCAGATAGAAAGTCTTGCCTTCGACCCACTTCATCCCGGCATTCTTTCCTTCGTAGTCTTGAACGCAATCCTTCGTCTTCAGCTTCTGCAACTCTTTCTCGCGAGCCACTGCTGCTGGTCCGTTGTGCGGAGCCATAGCAATCTGGCGCGACAGAGAATAAGATGCTTCTGCTTTCTTGGCCAACAAAGCACCGCGGACAGCGACGCCCTTATCGCCGGACGCCAGGAACGATCCTTCGTCAGCGGTTTCGGACATAGGCATGGCGGACGGTGCAGGTGCTGCCATCATGCGTCCCGACATTCTGGAAGCCGAAGCGCCGAAGCTGGCGCCGCCTCCGCCTGGAGCAAATCCGACAGCCGGTGCACGATCCTCAACTCTAATGCTCCGTCTGCCGGTCGTCCAATTGGCTCGCGGAAGCATCGGTCTGGGGACTCCAACCGGCGCGCCGGCAAGACCATCACGACGACCTTCGTTGGGATCTGTTGCCAGAAAAGAAGTATAGGCGGAAATAATTCCGTGCTTTTTCGAGAGCGCGACGATCTCGTCAACTACTTCGCGATTGTCTCCATTGGCTTTGGCAACTTCGGTCAAATAGCCGATGCGGCGCATCGCCCAGAGACGCGGAAGATATGTGTGCTCTGCTTCCTGAGCGGCAAAGGTGAGAGGAAAGCTGTACGACCTTGGCACGCCGTTGACCTTGCCGGTAACATTGAGATGCGCGCTGCCGCCTCCCTTATACTTGCCCAACACCAGCACTTGCGTGCCCTGGAAAATATCTTTCACTGAGCGAGGGTATGTGTCCTTAACTTGCACGCCGTCATAAGTGATAGAAACATCGCTCAAGACCGGACTCTTGATCTTTTGATAGAAGCTCGACAACGCAGTTTCAATATTCTCATCAGTTGAAACATATTGCGCTGTGCCGTGGTTTTCTTCAGCCAGGCGATTGAGAAGTCGCGTATCAATGTCATTTCCGACACCGAAGTCAAATACGCGAATATCACGTTTTGACTTCACTTTCTTGAGAAGAGTATGGACGTCCGTATCGCCAACCGTCGGTTCTCCGTCAGTCATCATGACCAGGAAACCGGGGCGGTCGGTTGTTTGATTGAGCATGGTAGTGCCCATGGCCAGCGCGTCGCCGATGTTGGTTCCACCACGCGCGTCCAGATCGTCGATAAACGAGGCCGCCAATCTCTTGTTTTCCGGCGTCGCTTGCATCAATTGAGATTTCAATGCGTCGGCGTCAGTGTTGAATTGAACAATGGAGAAGCGATCTGCCGGATTGAGCGCATTGACGACGTACTTGAGCGCTTGTCTGAGCTGGACGATTTTCTCTCCCTGCATCGAGCCGGAAGTGTCTGCTACAAGCACGATGTCCTTGGCGACAACCTGCTCTGACTTCATCGGCGGAGAAAGCGTGAGCAGGAAGTATCCTTCTTCACCGACGGATTTGTGCGTGAGCACGTTGGCGGCCATGGCTTTGTCGCTGACGCTGTAATAAAGAAGAAAGTCCTTGTCGGGCACAATCCCTTTTCCAAGGAATGAAACCTTGGCCAGATTGTCTGTTGTTCTCGAAGAAGTAATCGAATGGGTCGGCGACCAGATCGTGCGCAGGCCTTGCTTCGACTGCAGCTTCATGTCGATCTTCACTTCGTCCACAGGGTCTTCTCCGCCCTTTGATTTGAGCGGGAATGAATACTTCAGCAAGCCGTTTTCAGCTTTCAAAAGTTGCGTGTACTCGAGTTCGACTTTCTTTGTCCCATGAGCAGGTATCGGGAAGATCCTGGCGCGAACGGTTTTGTGATCCGCGTATTCAAGCAAGCCCGGGTCGACCATTTGTCTTACGATCGCTTCGTATTGCTGCCGTGCTTCTGCTGCTTCCAATATCTTTCCTTCGATCGGCTTGCCATCGATGTGCAAAGAGAAGGAACTAAATGTGGTGTCATCAGGAAGCGGGAATAAATATGTCCCGGCCAGATTGCGATCGGTGTCGTTCTTAAAAGTCTGAACTATATATGTTTTCGCCACCTGATCGGTCACTTCGACTTTGATCGCTTCTGCTTCCAGATGAAGCCCGAAGGCCACTCCGCCTTTCAAGATCGGGCGGACGGTCGGTCTGGGGGTCCTGTCGGGGCGAGGCGTCAGCGGGCGCAAAACGACGCCGGGACGGACCGGCGGCACTACATTGATAGGAACGGGCGCCATCACTGCGGCCCCCCCGCCGAATGACGGGTCTACTACTATAAAGCCGGACGCCCGGGAGGCTTGTGGGGGCGGCAACAGGCCTAAACCCATCGCCAGCATGGATGCTAGAGCCAGACGCTTCATATAATTCACCTCGTCAAAAATGCCGCAAATAATGCCCGGGCGCACATACACCCAGGCTACTTTCTCAAGCGTCACAAGTCTTCGGGAAGAAGAGGCATATCCGGCTGGGGTTAACCCGGAGGGCGACCTGGCATATGCCAACCCATATACATTAGGACCACAGGCTCAGGATATCCGGGGTTTACCCCAGCCAATTGCCGAAACGACCGCGCTAGACTACAGTTGGAGCAGGTGAAACTGCTTTTTTGGGGACCAGGATGAGGGTGGCACTCGCATCTCTAAAACGACTGCTTCTTCCGTCTATGTGGATTCATGGACGTGACAGCCTCCTATTCCAGAGATTGTTCTGGGGAGCGCTTGCCGGATGCGTAGCTACATTATTCCTCGCCGAGTCGACCGTCCTTGAGAGCATGGAACTGAGCATGTTGGAGTGGCGCTACCGAGTATCACAAAAATTGGTCTCTGCCGTTCAACACCCGGCGGTATCGAGAGACATCGCCATTGTCGACTTCGACGATCTTTCTCAATACGACACCGGCATCGCCCGCTTCAACGACGATCACTCGCAGAAGGTGCTGGCCTCTGCGGTTGAAAACATAGAAAAGGCTGGACCGGCGCTTGTCGTTATCGATCTGGATCTGCGCGGAGCAGCAAACGCCGACCTAATCAGCGTTTTTCGCAAATACGAAAACGTCGTGATTGGACTTTTCGGCAGTCTGGAAGGCAGCACGGATCTGCCCAGCCGGTCGATCATGAACAACGTCAAAGCCTATGGTTATGACGAGTTGATTCAGGAAAACAATGGATTGATCTGCCGGCTGCCCGTCAATTATATGGATTCCCTCGACAACGTCGACACATCGCAAGTGAGCGCGTCGCCGGTGCCTTCGCTTACAGAGGCAGTGATCAACCTGCACCGAACAATTACCGGCACGGGTCCATCTACACAGGCTCTTAACTTTAAATCCGATCAGCCTGCCTACATCAATTTCCGCCGCATTCAATATCCATCTGTGGTCTTGTTCGACGTCCTCAACAATGACTTCGACCCGGCCAAATTCAAAGACAAGATCGTCATGATCGGCTGTTCCTTCACAAAGCGCAAAGAAGAGCCTTTCAAAAAAAGACGCACTCCGCTCGAGGATAACGTGGCTGACGTCGTGATGCATGCGGATGCCGTGCAAACCTTGCTCGACTATCAAGTGATTTACAGTTTCCCCAAAAACGTCGCTCACCACTTGCTGCTGCTCCTGGGCGCGGCATTCGGAGCTGTAGCGTCAATTCTGCCCTTGAGCACGAGGACGGCCACCTATCTCACATCGGCGATGGTTCTTGTGGGAATGGCTCAGATTCTCTTCGAAGGATTTCACATGGCGCTGCCGGTCGTGCCACCACTAGCGGTTCTAACTATGGGATTCACTCTCGGTACATTTATTTATCTCGACACAGACTTGCGCCAGAGGAACAAAGAACTGGCTCAGGCAAGAGAGTCGATGCAGGTGCGCGCCGAGGAAGAAAGACAGCGCATCGCCGAGGATCTCCATGATGAGACATTGCCAGCGCTCTCGGCTGTCGCACGTATGGCCGACAGGCTGGCGACAGACCTGGACGACAACCCGGTACCCAGGCAGATGAGAGAAAAACTCGACCAGGCGGTTATTGAAATGCGTAGGGTGATCAACGACCTGCACCCATCTGTTTTGGAGACAATGGGCTTCAAATCAGCTTTGGAGAACCTGCTGTCGATTCTTACGCGCGACCATGAAATTGAAGGCAATTTCCTGGACGGCGACGGCTCCGACGACTACCAGATCACCAATTTCACCAAATTGCAGCTCTATCGCATCGTTCAGGAAGCC
>JAYRNY010000395.1:0-6281 GCA_041911975.1 bacterium
GAGATTGCGCCCACTGACGACAATGGCATCGGCTCATTTGTCGGCTCATTTGTAGGATCATTAGGCGGCGCCTTTTCAGCAACCGGCTCGGCTGCTTTCACGGTCTCTGAGGTCGGCTCCTCCGCCTTAACTTCAGCCTTCTTGGACTCTTCAGTCTTGGCTTCTGACTTACCTGTTTTGGGCTCGTCTTTCTTGGTTTCGTCGGCAGCCTTACTTTCTGTCGCCGGCTTATCCTTTGCCGAAGAGTCGCGCTCTTCGTCTTTGGCAGTATTCTCAGCAGTGTCTTGCAAAATTTCGATCATTGCCTGGTCGGAGGCACTGACGGACTGAGAAGGCTGAGCGGCGGCGGAAGCCGAATCTGTGGTGGTAGGTGGAGCGTCTTGGGTAGGCATGTTTACTGGGCTCAGCTCGGCAGTGGCAGTGGAAGATGTCTCGGGAGCTATGTCCTCCAGCCCAAATGAGTAATTGGGAGCGGAGTCTTTTCCGGAGGATGACGATGCTCCGGACGATTTACCGCCCTTTCCGGCTTTGGGCACTAGAGAGTCGAGAGTGGACAGAGGTGATGAAGTCGAGGAGACCGAACTGGAGGCAGGCGGAGCTGCTGCCGGCTCCTGAGAAGCGGTATGCCCGTCGCCATTTACCGGTTGCCCATTCTGGCCGTTCTGCCCCTGAGCCGATGCCGAAACAGAAGGAGGAATCGGACTGGGAGTGGGAGTCGAAGACGCAGCGGGCGGATCGAGGGCGGAAACGGAGTAAGGATCGGGCGGAGACGCCTGTTTGGAAAGAGAACCCCGCAGGCGGGCGCGCCTAGCCGAAAGGGACGAACCTTCATCGTTCGCCTTGCCGGACGCCGCATTATCGTACGGCGCAACTCCCTTGTCCTCAGGACTCATCTGGTTTCCTTTCTAGCGAAAAGCAGCCTTAGCGGTCCCGCTTTTCTAGACTGACTGTTCTCTCCGGGCAAGTGTGCCCTCCCTAGCGAGCCATGGACTAAGTTGCCAAATATACTTAGCTTACTAAGTAATGTACCCGCACCTGTCAAACAATACTCCAGCGCTGTATCCGAAACCCTAAATTAAGCTCCGGACGCAGGTTTGCAACAGGCGTCAGATAATCAAATCCAGCGATACAATCCATTTGATTAAACAGTGTCGAGTGAACTGGCCGGCTCCCCTGGAAATTCGATCACCTACCACTTTCAGTATATATCTCAAACTGCTCAACTGGCCAAGAAATTTGGCGCTTGACAAGGCAAGGCCTTAGACATAAGATCACGTCGAAATCTAGTAACGAAGCTGCCATTTACTATCGCAAATAGCCAAACAAGCGGCGAACGCCAATATCTGTCTTAATAAGCGCTATCATCGAGATAGGCGCGGGGTATCTGCCAAAAGGAGCAGTGCCAATTGGAAATCCTTATCTGTCAAACCTGTGGTCTGTTGTTGCGCGGAGAGGCCAAAAGCTGCCTATCGTGCGGCACTCCTGCATCAAAATTTTCAGCCACAGCATTGCCGGTTATGGCAAACACATCCGCTCCACTCTCTGTGGCGGTAGATCCCGACCCGCTTGTCCTTGAGAGGGTGGTGACGGCCAGGCGGCTGGGCACCTACAAACTGAAGTCCGGCAATGGTTACGGCAACGGTCACTACGGCGAAAATGGCAATAGCGTAAATGGATACAACGGCGAAAACGGCAACGGCGGCAACGGGCATAATGGCGAGAACGGTGGCTCAGCAGCGCCTAATCCTTCCAGTTCGCAAACCGGATTGGCAGCTCTCAGCCTCGGCTTTATGGGCAAAAACAAACCGCTAAACACACCACTTTTTGCCGACAATCCGTGGGGCGAAGAGCCGGCGCCAGAAACAACAACCGATCCTAATACAACTCAGGCGGCCAGTGCAGAGGACTCCGCGCCGGTTTCCGACGGCTCGAGCTTCGATCCTGTATCTCCGGCCTCTCAGATGCAAGCTTCTGCCCTGTTCTCGCCGGCTCTAGCCGCTCCGTCTATCGCGCAAGATCCTTCCGGCCCTTCGTATTCTTCTGCAGGCTCGCCTGCAGATTCGCAAAACGCAACTGCGCCGATTCCAGTTCCGTTACCGGCACAGGGCACTTCTCCCTGGACAACTCCGGCAACACAAGCGCCTTTTACAAATCTAGATCCATTCTCATCGGGAGCCCAGGCTGCCAAAGACATGTTCATGGGAGCCGCATCAGCACAGGATCAAGCACCTGCCGATGATTTCGCCGCGGCGCCACTGCCAGTGATGCCGGCGGCCGAACCAGCGCAACTTGCCGAGCCGATAGGATCTGCTGACAGGCCGATGGACCCGTTCGCATTTGACAGCCAGAGCCCGTCTCCACCACCTAATTTGGTAACCGGCTCTTTCTTTGACGAGCCTCAAGCACAGGTTAAGAATGAGTCAGTCACAGATCCTGGCTCCTTCGATTCCGGCTCGCCGTCCAATTATGCAATGGTGCCGGCTGCTGATGAAGGTATCCAGCCAGCCACTCCGATACAGGCGGAGCCGGTTGACACCGCAATCGGTGCCGACGCCACGGACACTCTCGAGTCGCAGGCCGCAACAGCAAACGAAAGTCAGGCTCCAATAGCCGATTCCACGATGCAGTCTCCGGAAGCGGAAATTGAACCTGCCAGGCAGGCAGACAATAATATTGCTCAGACCGCTGGCATAGCCGCCGCGGCGGCTATTGCAGGAGCAGCAGCCGGTGTGGCTTTAACGAATGCACTGCATAACAACAAACAGGCCGGCGGTGGTGGTGATTTCTTCGATGCCAGTGTGCCGACGACGAAGCCTGGTGCCACTGCCGATGGTGAGGCACAGGAAGAAGCACCATTTGACCCATTCTCTCCGACAGCATCGAAGCCGGAGATAAGCAACCAAATTTCGTCAGGACCAGCCGACGACTTTTTCAGCGCCGCTCCGATTGGCAGAATGAAACGCGACGACGGCAGCCTGGAAGACATCAAAGAAATCGCGAAGGCAGCCATGGACGCCTTCAATTTCGACTCCGGCAACAAAGTCAGAAATGACGACGATTCATTCCCGGACGAAAGCAGTAAGCGCGGAATGAAAGACGAATCGAAATCGTCGTCCGACTCCGAAACTGAAGTCCGCCCGAAAATCGCACGCCCACGAGGTTTTGCCCCCAGCAAAGACAACAAAGATGCGAGCAAAACCTCTGATGATCTAGATAAATCCGACAAAGTCGACGGCAAAGGCGACGATTTCTTTGCCGGGACGAAACACAAGAAAGACGTTAGCGCGGACAAAGACGACGACGAAGACGGCGACTCGGAAACGCCTCCACCTAGAAAATCATTTTCAGGCGGCAGTTCTACCATCAAAAGACCTGGTGCCAAAAAGAGAGAAGTCGTCAAAGAAAAGGTCAAGCCCAAGGGCAAAAACAAAGACGAAGACTCAGACGATCTCGACGATGACGACAATGTGCCGTTCCTTGAAAAGGAGATCAGCCTGGGCGGCATGACCATGTCCAACAAGTCTGCGCTCATTGTCGGCACCATATGCGCCTTCATGACCGTCGTAGTCTTTAACACGTTCATGACGTTCTGCACGTATCTGGCCGGTAACATGCCTAAGGGCGGCGGTCAGAATGGCGGCATCATGGGCGCACTGGGGGGTCAAAAGGCTGTTGATATATCGGGCATCTACACCGTCTTTTACAAGACTCCGATGGAGAGAAACGGTGGTTCCTTCAAGATGCAATTGGGCCAGCAAGGCACGAGTATCTTCGGACGAGGTGAAGACGGCGGCGGACCTTGGGTACTTCAAGGGCAGCTTGTGGCGCCCAACGGCATTGCTTTCAAGAAATTCTATATGCGTGACGGCAGACCGCAGGGCAAAGGCATTGATTATCGCGGATTAGTCGGCGTCACCGAATTGGGACGCCCGTATATGCAAGGACAACTCGCATACGAGACAAAGATGGGCAAATTCTGGCGAGCCACAACTGCTCAAGTAACAGGAAACTGGCGCGCCGTGCAGAATGTATCCGGTGCAGTACTGGCCAGCAGTGGCGCACCACAACCACAACAACCGGCAATGAATGCTCCTATGGGAGCAGGCGGCGGCAACCCGCTCTCCATGCTCGCTCCCAGCGACACGCATAATCGCGCCGATATGTCCGGCTTCTTCTTGAAGATCGCATTCGCTCTGGTCGGCGTGGGCGTAGCCCTGGCTATGGGTGCACTCTTCATATTCGGTCCTTCCGGAAAATTGAACATCCTGGCCAAACAGGAATACATTCCGTCGCAGTATAAGGCGCAGCACAACAAGATGATGCGCGAGTGGTCCAAGCCCTGGAAGAGGGGCGCCATGCCGTTGGGCTCGCGGATTGAGTGGAGATTCTGGAAGCCATGGACGCCGCGCGTCATGGCTATGCCGCCGGAGTCACGTACCAACAATCCACACATGATCGTGATGGGCGGTTCGGACAAAGGCAAGACCAGGCTGCTGGCCAATATGATCACCCACGACATCGAATCGGCAGACAGAGCAATTGTCGTTATCGATTCGGACGGCGAACTTATTGACCTGGTCACAAATTGGACTGCCGCCCACGTCAAAGGCAAAGAATTCGCCAAACGAATCATCATCGTCGACCCGACATACCGGGGCGGCTCCATGTCCTATAACCCGCTTGAGCCTCTGGAAGACGTCAACTTCATCGATGCCGCCTCAGCGATCGTGCACGGTTTCAAAGCCATTTATACGGAACCGCCGGGCTCCCAGAGCCAGTGGAACCAACAAACCGCAAACATATTGAGAAACGCGGCCATCCTTCTTATGGCCAATAACAAGACGCTTATCGACTTGCCGACACTGCTGCAAGACAACGACTTTAGAGACATCCTTTTAGAAGGAATTGAAAAGAAAAAGAAAGAACGCACCGAATACACAACCCTGATCGAGACCTGGGGTCAGTACAAACGACTGGCAAGAACAGATCAGTGGATCAACTGGGTAGAACCGATTCTCAACAGAGTCACTCCGATGCTCAGCGATCCGCGCATCCGTCCGATTCTCACCAAGCCTGTCGGCGATCTCAGAATGAAAGATTTGATCATCAACAAGCAAGTCTTGCTGGTGAGAATCCCTCAAGGTCAACTCGACCAAAACGCAAACCTGTTGGGTTCGTTGCTCGTAACCGGTCTAAAACAGGCAGCCTTGAGCCTGTCCATCTACGAATCCGACAAACAACAACCCTGCGCTCTCTACCTTGATGAAATGAACAACTTCATCGAGAAAGAGACGATTGAAGCGCTCACGCAAGAAACCGACAAATTCAAGATCGGCTTTGTCGGCTGCTGCAAGACGCTCCAGCATTTACCGGAGGACTTCAGGAACCAAATTATCATCAACGTCGGCACGGTCTGCGCCTTCGCTCTGGCTAAGAAAGACGGAGATATGATCGGACCGCAAATGTTCCGCGTTGACGGCAGAAAGGTCAAACACAGAACTATTCAAAACTTCTTCAACCAGGTCAACACTTCACCACAGTTCGAGCTAATTTCCGACGAAGAAAAGCTCAACATCGACAGGGTTGTGGGACAGGAGACAAAACACTTCTTCTGTTATCGGGTAGGTACGGTCGCCGGCACATTCAGCCTGAAGACCCACGATTTTGCAGACCCGCCCAAGTCGAAGGTGAAAGCCAAGCTCATCGAAATCATGCACACCGGCGCCGGTTCAAACATGGGAAAGAAATCCGCCGACGTCGCTTAGCGCAGGACGAGGAAAGATAAATTCCGCCCTTTACGGGCATGATTCAAATGAGCGGCAACTGACCCGACGGCTGTTTCAGCCGTTGAAAGCCTATTTTAATGAGTATAATCAGGGTCAGCAGCCTGCCTAATCTGACCGATAAGTCGAAGGAAACCTAGGACAAGCATCATGGATGAAGGTCCACGCAATATATGGGAAGAGAAAATCGCCGACCTAAGGCGATACGATCTTGACGGACTCGAATTAGACCCGGTCTCCGGCGCAGACATTGTCAGTTGGCCGGTACCCGGCTTGACCTTCGTCAGAGTGGACGGCATTCTTCGCTCCTGGGATATCGAAGGCGAAAAACAACAAGCCAAGCAACAACCTCAGCAAAACCAGGACCCAAACCAGGGTCCAAAGCGCATGTACTTGATGGAAGATGCGCTAACTGGGATGCACAGTCAGAAGGCATACCTTGCTTTTCTCGTGCTCGGAGATAAGACCGGCGTTCAGTATTATATGGGTGCCTCAATC
>JAYRNY010000396.1:0-1847 GCA_041911975.1 bacterium
GCGGCGGCTCCAACATTCAATTTGCGGTAAATCCAGAAAACGGTGCTTACACTGTCATTGAAATGAACCCGCGCGTTTCACGGTCTTCTGCTCTGGCCAGTAAGGCAACCGGTTATTCGATAGCCAAAGTGGCGGCAAAACTGGCAGTTGGCTTTACACTCGACGAGATCAAAAATGATGTGGCTGGAATTTCAGCCTGCTTCGAACCATCAATCGACTATGTTGTAACGAAGATCCCGCGTTTTAATTTCGACAAATTCTACGGAGCCAAAGACAATCTCGGCACCGAGATGCGCTCAGTTGGCGAAGTCATGGCAGTAGGCACGACTTTTTCGGAGTCGATGCACAAAGCGCTGAGAAGTTTGGAATTGAATCTGGCCGGTTTTACTGAGACCCCCGGTCGTAATCAGTGCGACCGCGAAGTTTTGACGAAAAGACTGGCCACTCCATCGCGCTATCGCCTCACCGACATTGCCACAGCTTACGCGCAGGGCTGGTCGGTCGAAGATGTTCAAAAGACAACGAAAATCGACCCCTGGTTCCTGCATCATTTGAAGGATATCTCAGACAACGAGCGCGGCGCCAGAAAGGTAATCGCGAAGATTGTGGAAAGTTTCGGCGTTAAGGGACTCTTCCGTGAATTTGAAGCGGGTCTGCTCAAGCGCCTGAAGCGAGAATTTTTCAGCGACGCCCAGATTGCCTCGTTCATTAATTCGGCGGTCGGCCGCGATGTCGCAACTGAAGGTGCAATTTATGCCTTCCGCCAGCGCCTCGGCATGCAGCCCGTCTACAAGGCAATCGACACTTGTGCCGGTGAATTCCCCACTAAAACAAACTACCTGTATTCGACATTTGCTCCTGCCCGAGAAGAATACAAGCCGAAAGCAGGCAGGAAGATTGTTATTTTAGGCAGCGGGCCCAACCGCATCGGACAAGCTATCGAATTCGATTACTGTTGCGTGCAGGCCAGTCTTGCTATTAAAGAACAAGGCATGAAGGCGATCATCGTCAATTGCAATCCGGAGACGGTGTCGACCGATTACGATGTATCCGATGTACTTTATTTCGAGCCGCTCACCCTCGAGTCGGTGAGCAATATTCTTTCTTGCGAAAAACCGGACGGTGTCATCGTACAGTTCGGAGGGCAGACTCCGCTCAATCTTTCGGAAAAGCTGGAAGCCCGTGGTTTTAACATCCTGGGAACTTCGGTCAAAGCAATCAAACTGGCTGAAGATCGCTCCAGTTTCCGCACGGTGCTTTCGGAATTGGGCATCAGGCAACCGGAAGGCGCCATTGCCCACACTCGCGAAGAAGCGCTGAAGGCGGCGCGTTTGCTGGGCTTCCCCGTTCTTCTGCGTCCCAGTTTCGTGCTCGGCGGCAAGGCCATGCACATTGCCAGATCGTCCGACCATCTGACTGAATTGATTGACTCGATTTTCGCCGCTTCTCCCGATCAGCCGCTGCTCATCGACCGCTTTCTTCAGCATGCCGTTGAAGTCGATGTCGACGCGATTTCAGACGGCAAGACAACGATTGTCTGCGGCATCATGGAGCATGTTGAAGAAGCCGGCGTTCACTCCGGCGACAGTTCTTGCGTTCTGCCTTCAGTATCTATTTCCGAAGAGCTCAAATCGCGCATTGGCGCGGCCACCGAGGCTATCGCCGAGAAGCTGGGCGTAAAAGGCTTGATGAACGTTCAATACGCCATCAAAGACGGCGAGTTGTACGTGCTGGAAGTCAACCCACGCGCATCTCGAACGGTGCCATTTGTGTCCAAGGCTACTGGAGTGCCCTGGGCAAAACTGGCCACCCGCGTCATCATGGGCGAAAAACTGAGCGATCTCAAA
>JAYRNY010000397.1:0-3358 GCA_041911975.1 bacterium
TAAGCGCCGCTACTATAGTTAACGAATATCAGGAACGCGAAATCGCCGATATTATCTACAAATATGGTGAAGAACGTCTCAGCAGACAGATTGCGCACCGCATCGTCAGCAAGCGTCCGATACGTACAACAGCCGAACTATCGGCGATTGTTGCCGGATGTATATATACCGCCCGTGGTACCAGAGGGCATAACAAGAATCGATCGAAAAGTAAATCAGATAGGCTTGACGACTCGCATCCAGCCACTCGCACATTCCAAGCATTAAGAATTGCAGTCAATTCAGAGTTGGCAAGTCTGGAAAAATTTTTACATGAGGCTGTGAAAATACTCGCTCCGGGCGCCAGGCTCGCCGTTATCAGCTTTCACAGCTTGGAGGATCGCATCGTTAAGCAAATTCTCAGGCTTTACGAGAAAGGATGCGTATGCCCGCCCAGGCAGCCTGTTTGCACGTGCGGCAAACACCCTGAGCTGCTGATAATGACCAGCAAACCTGTCACTGCATCTGATGAAGAAGTGCTTGCCAACATACGTAGTCGTAGTGCTAAACTACGTGTTGGAGAAAAGGTTTAGTCCGCCAATAAAAAAACGTTTTCTACCGTTTTCTACGCCAGCACTTATGGCGGACCTAGATGGGAGCACCACATGTCGAGCAACACCGCACAACTTTTAGCTTTCAGTGAATCAGTCCAGAAAAGCGAAAAGTCTCAAGAAGGTGCTCGTAAGCAGATAATTTACTCGGCTCCACAAGCCAGACCGCATCTGTTACCAGTAGCCGCTCCGACACCGGAACGCGACACCCGCAAGGCTCCACTGGTGGTGCGCGTCAATCAAGTTTTGCGTACTTCGCTTATCGCATTCTGTGGCTTAGCCATCGTTGGTTACGGATTGGACGTCGCACGCACCAATGACGTAACTCGTTTGCAAGAACAAGCCAGACGCTTATCAGAACAAAATTCTGAATTGTCTGCGCAGCTACTGAGAGCAATCTCTTTTGAAGGCATTCAAGACAGTGTCGTCGGACGGCACGGCTTGCAAGTGCCTGACCAGGTTCTTATCGTCGCTGAAAAACCAGCGCCGAAATTGACGCAATTCAAAGCAAACAAGCACAGTCTCCCGCTCATGTCGGGATACTAAACTCCTTACCGGAGGCCCTCTACGTTGCCCACGCAGTCTCCTCCAGAGTCTGAGACTCGAGGTCGCTCACGACGCCGCGACAGGCGTCCGCGCTCTCCGCTGTGGCGCCTGCGCTTCTGGCAGTTCACTCTTCTGGCCGGATTTGTTCTTGTAATCGGCCGTCTGTATTACTTGCAGATTATTCAAGGTCCGGAGCTGCAAAAAAGAGCGCATGTGCAAAGGCAACAGCACAATCTGCTCGTGCACAGAGGTGCAATCACCGACAGGCATGGTTTGCCTCTAGCGATTGATACCACCAGATATGATATTTATGTTCATCCGAAATTGGTGAAGGCGGGAATTGCTGAAGCGTCGGAAATTTTTGGACGCATCACGCACCAGCCATCAGAAAAGCTATATAAGTTGATGAATTCCGGCTATCCGGTAATCACGCTTGGTCGGCATCTGGAGCGCGAAACGGTAGACGAGATTCAAGCTTTGAATTGGCCCGGAGTCGATATCGTTCCCAGACCCTTCCGCCACTATCCGGAAGGTCAGCTGGCGGCCCACTTGCTCGGCTACGTAAATATGGATACGCAGGGTCAAGGCGGTATAGAACAAAAGGAACAGGAGCTTCTCAAAGACACGGGCGCCATGCCGACTCCTCAATTGGATGGGCACGGACGCAGCATTCTCGTCAAAGAACCGAATGCTGACTGGGGAATCTCGCCGCCTTTGGGACGTCACGTCGAGCTGACTATCGACAATTACTTGCAGCACCTGGCGGAAAAAGAATTGACGGCGATGTGCCGCCACTCTCAAGCTCTAAAGGGAACAGCACTTTTCGCCGACCCGACGACCGGCGAAATTCTAGCCTGGGCGAACTATCCATCTTACGACCCCAACCGCTATCACAAGTATGCGCTGGAAACGACCAAGAACTGGTCGATGGTTGACGTATATCAGCCAGGCTCTACATTCAAGATTCTCACTGTTTGCTCCGGATTGGAAACCGGCGCAATTAATACGCGCAGCACGTTCTATGACGGCGGTTCTTTGAGTATCGGCAACCGCACTATTCGCAACCATGACGGCGGACACGGCACTATCGATCTGTTGCATCTGTTTATTCATTCAAGCAATATCGCCTCGGCTCAAATTGCCATGATGATGCCGCCTAAAGTCTTTCACGAGATGCTGCAGAAATTCGGCGTCGGTCAGCCGACCGGCATAGACCTGCCTGGAGAGTCGCATGGTCTCTTGCTCAACCACAAGTTCTGGAAACCTCTCGATTCTGCCACCACTGGTTTCGGTCAGGGCGCTATCGCTGTGACGCCACTGCAGCTGATGGCAGCGGTCGGTGCGGTAGCCAACAACGGAGTCTGGATGCAGCCGCACTTGATCCGCCGCATTTACGACCCCAGAACAGGTGTTACGGAAAAGTGGACCGAGCCGGTAAAGCGTGAGGTGATCTCGCCTACCGTAGCTCACCATGTCGCTGGTCTTCTGGCCGACAATATCGCAATGGGCACTCAAATAGCCGGTAAAGTGCCGGGTTATCGCGTAGCCGGAAAGACAGGTACTGCGCAAAAGGTTTCCGCCAGCGGCAGAGGATATCTGGCCGGGCAGACCATAGCATCCTTCGTCGGTTTCTTGCCAGCGGACAATCCACAATTGGTGGGCATCGTCGTGGTAGACAGCCCGCAGACGGACGGACGCTGGGGCAACACTGTGGCCGGACCGGTGTTCAACGCCATCGCCATGGAATCGGCTCGCTATTTAGGCATACCTCCAACCGGCGAGCATGGCAAAGAGACTGTTGAGAAGACGCTCTCGCAGGATCCTTTGAAAGCTCTCAATCGTAAGATGGCACCGGCACCAGAAGCGCCGTCGGTGAAATATGCCAGCGAAGCTCATCCTCGCCAAGAAGAAGAACGGCGCTGATTGCAGATATGAGAAAATGCGGGTTTTCCCTAAGCTCTGCCCTGATGCGAAGCGCTACTATTGAACTGATCTTCAAATCTGTAGGGGCGTCAATGATGCCGCCATGCCAGGGAGACGCATGCGCCTCCCCTACGACACAAGGAGCCGCCCGTGTCGGCAGAACAGCCTTATAAGCCAGACACTCCGACGGAAAGCCAGTTGAGGGAAGAAGCCGAAGAGTCCAGAGATGCGGCAATCTTACAGGCGCTGACCAGCGAGCCATATGCCGTCTCTGACAGCGAAATGAACAAACTGGCAGA
>JAYRNY010000398.1:0-3469 GCA_041911975.1 bacterium
GAAAGAGTTTGAGCAGCGCGCGTCGGAACGCATAGAGGCGCAAGTAGCCGCCGGACAGGATCGAACTGCTGCTCAAGCTGAATGGAACAAGAAGATCGCGGAAACTTACAAATCGCTGACGGACATGGTCAAGTCGGACTCACCAAATGCGCCATACGACAAAGCGACACGCGCGAAAATGGCTGAGAATGCCATGTTCCTCATCATGAATCCGGCCAACGAAAATCAAGGTCAGCACGGAACATGCTGGATCGAGTCCGAAATCAATCTCATTGGTCTGGGTAAGAATCCGGACAAAATGGCAAACCTCCTGAATCAGGTGACTACGACCGGCACATACACGGATCTCGAAGGAACCAAACAGACAATCCCGCAGAAGTTGCTGCAGATGACCGGAGAGGAAGCAAACTGGTCGCTAAGCAACGCCGGCAACGGTTATCGCAGCCCTGTCGGAGCACTCTTCGATCGCACCTTATCATATTGCGGCAGCGGACGCACAGATGGTGGCACCAATGGTGGCTCGGTGGAAGAAGCATCAAGATGCATAGAATTAGCATGTGGAGAATCGGGCACAATCGTCCAGATTCGCGACAACTACCTGACATCAAGCGATATTCAAACAATTACGTCTGCCGACTATAAAAAGGCGATGCTGGAAGATGGAGGCGTAATCTTACTCGGACCGGGACACATGTTCAGTTCACGATTGGTGAAAGAAAATGGTCAGTGGCAAATCATTGGTGACAACCAGTGGGGAGCGCAAAACGATCAGGTGATTGGACGCCTTTCCAATCTCGATTCATGGAACGTAACTCAGACTAGAGATACCTACGTGCCGGATTTTGGCAATCTATCTTCGCAATACACCAGTCTTCCATTTTCGAGTCAAAGCGATACCGATGTACGACCTGGATCTCTGGCAGCGAGCGCAAGAAGGATATTCGCAAAAGGCGATCACTCCGGACAAATATACGACGATACCAATCCTATGGTTTTGGGTCCATTTGGGAAGAAAGAAGCCGAATCACAACGAGCCGCCGATGCGCATTTGGACAGCCAATTTGTGGCGAAGCGCTATCTTGAGATTCGCAAACAAATGGAGCAAGAGAGGTTGAGACGTTTCGAGCACAGCAGGATGTAACTGGCAAACGGCTTTATTAGCGGAGGAAATATTGAAATGGACTTCTATCCAGAAAAAGCAGGTGTGAATACATCAAGCGAGATCGTACATCCTGTAAATTTCGCCGACGTTTCCAATCGCTTCATTTCCAATCAAGGTAGGTCAAGCACAAAAATGATCGATGACCTGACCACGCTTCAGGACTATGGTTCTATTCGCTCAATGGATTTACCACCAACCTATGTCCTGAAGTCGTCACCCGGCGACGCAGGATATCTCAACCTAGACGAGAATGAGCCACGCTTATTCGCATCGAGAGCATTGCCCGACGCCATTATCAGCGCATGGAGCAACAATTTTTCAAAAGAATCGGCGCCCGGACTGACAGAAGTGATGCAGAAATCACCTCATGCTCTGAGTAACGACGAATATTTCAGAATTTCAGGATTGTTGGCACCAGGGGGTCCATGGGCACAAAATGGACGCAATCATGAGATCTCGATGACCACACAGGATATTGCAGGCAAAAGAGCGATAGTCTATGACTACTGGAGAACTAGAGACATGGCGCGCGATAAGTTTGATGCCAAGCCCATGCCCGAAGATCTAAGAGGGAAGGTCGTCTTCTTTCCCAATCAAGCTACCGGAAAGGTTGATGTGGTCTGGACTCAAACTCAAGTCAAGGAATTTGAAAAATCGCAAGATGACTTCGAAAAGGCGCTAAAATCAATCAAGTGGAAGTAATCGTGCCTGAAATTTAAACTACTCAGTCCACCAGCTGAAGGAAGAACGGAATTTTCGCCCGTAAAACGCAAAAATCATTGGTCTTGCCAGTAACTCTGATGTTGGTATTGTTTCATTGCCAGGCATCGGCTAAGCAGTCTGAGGCGGAAAACGAGAGAGCGGCAGGTCTATTTGAAACGAAACGAATGAACTTCGACAAAGCACTCGATCATTTCAACCGAGCAATTATTCTCAATCCGCAGTTTGCCGAAGCGTACGCCGATCGAGGCGGCGTTTACCTATCAAAGAGGCAGTTTGAAAAGGCGGTTAGAGAATATTCTCTAGCAATCAAGCACGACCCTGCTGTAGCCCGCGCGTACGAATTTCGCGGTTTTTGTAGATTGATGCTGAAAGATTACAAGGAAGGTATTGCCGATCTCACTCAAGCAATTGCAGTAGTCCCGGATGATGCACAAGCCTATCACAATCGAGCAGTCGCTTATGAGAAAATCGGCAGGCCCGATCTTGCTGCCAAAGACAGGCAGACACTTGAGAGACTGCGTGTATCAGCCGATGGCAGGCGACTTTTAGGCAGGGGGCGCTATCTGAACCGCGAAGGGAAATATCATCAGGCCCTTGATTGCTTCAACCAGGTCGTCAAATTGAATCCCAGCTATCCATGGGGATTTTACTGGCGGGGATACTGCCACTACAAGCTGAGTAATTATGCGCTGGCACTCAAAGATTTGAGCAGGGTTGAAGAGCTGGAAAAATCGTACGCCCCAGCACTGGGTCTGCGCGCGCTGATATTTTTCGACACTGAGAGATTTTATGATTGCATAAAAGTCTGCAACCGTGCGCTGATTCTCAACGCCAACGACAGAGCTTGTTTGACTGTCAGAGGTAATGCCCATAAAGCGACAGGCGATTTCAAAGCTGCGATACAGGACTATACCCTGGCCATTCAACTAGACAAAAGTGATGCCAAACTTTACAGCTTGAGAGCCGCCGTTTACGAGCGACTTGGTGACTTGGAAATGGCATTAGGCGATTACAACAAGCTAAGAGCGCTGGAAAGCGCGGATGCGGGGGTCCTGCAAAGACGTGCTCTCATTTTCAAGAAACTCCACAAGTATCCGCAGGCAATCAGAGATCTCTGCCAAGCCATTGATTTACGCCCAAACGATGATGACCTCTATGCGTTGAGGGCCGACCTTTATGAATCAACGGGGCAACTCAAACCAGCTTTGGATGACTACATCTACGCTCAATCCCATGATCGAGCTAATTCATCCTTTTACGCAGTGAGAAGTGCGGCAATCCGGGAAAAATTGAATGGCGCCAATTCGCGAGCAAAAAGCTCGAAATGACCGTCCACCAAGATTTGAGCCAATCGATGCTTAGGCATATTCCGATGAACTAAAGCATCATTTCATTCTGAATGCCTCGCGCCTTCATCCAATGGGTATAAAGAACCTAATAGATTAAGTCTCTTGCCAAAGCTTATTCTCCGCGCTGAGGGTCTTCCAATGCAAAAGAAGCAACGAACAAGGGGAGCAACGCTCAGTCTAATCGCCATCTTCGCCTTAGTGATTATTCTCGTCGGACTGGCATTCTTCATCATCA
>JAYRNY010000399.1:0-7152 GCA_041911975.1 bacterium
ATCAGCTTGCCGTGCCCTGGAAAATTCTCGGCGGGATAATTTTCGGATTCACAACATTCCTCCTTGTCATTCCGCTCTTCTTGCGCATCGCTTTTCCAAGCCTTTGGGAGCAGTCCATGCAGAGCGCGGAGAAGGAGAATAGAAGAAACCGTGAAATGGGGCACCAGGATCGGAAATAAGATTGAACAGAACTTCACTTTGTACGGGGAAATTGCAAGGCCATGCCAACAGCAAATATCTATCACAGTAAACATTGTCCGGCAGACAAGATCGTTCCACTCATCCCGGAACTGCGAGTGAAACTGGCGCAGCAACTCACTTCCGTGAAGAGACAACTGGTTCCTGAAGAGATCAGCATCCGCATCATTTCAGTTGATGGCGGCACGATGATCGCACCATTCGAGATGGAAATAAAGGCGCAAAATTATCCGGACCGCCTGAATCGCTGCGATGAAATCTGTTTGCATTTGCGCGAGTTTATCCTTGAGCATGCGTCATTCCTCTCCGATGCCAGCGTTTGGCTGCAACTCACCGAACTCGGCCACAGCTTCATCAACGCATCAAATGAATAGTTGCCTGGGAGCAATGGCGGTTCGCCGACACCGGGCGGCATGTAAGCCGACCCTACATTATCGCTCGGTGGAATGACGCCCATTCATTTACAGTTTAATCGTTCTGATCGTACTGGACATGAATCGGGCAATTGGTAGAGAAGTTGTAAATTCGCATCCGTTTAATACGTTATCAGCGAGAAGACATCAACGTCTTTAGGCATCTTCTTGCGACCATCGAGAAACGCCAGTTCAGTGATGAAACCAATTGCCGTAACTTCTGCGCCTAGCTTAGTCAGCAACTGATAGGCTGCCAGTGCGGTTCCGCCAGTCGCAAGCAGGTCATCAATCAATGCGACTTTGTGGCCTTTCGCGGCAGCATCAATGTGCACTTCCACTGAATCTGTTCCGTACTCGAGATCGTATTCAACTTTCTCGACTTTGTGCGGCAGCTTGTTGGGTTTGCGAATGGGAATGAAGCCTTTGTTCAAGTTGTAGGCAACAACAGAACCAAGAATGAAGCCGCGCGCTTCGATGCCGACGATGAAGTCGACATCATCCTCGCGGACTCGTTCGGTGATGACGTCGATGCAATATGTGAAGGCTTTGGGGTCCTTCAGCAATGTGGTGATGTCTTTGAAGATAATGCCGGGCTTGGGGAAGTCAGGAATATCTCTAATCGTCGACTTGAGCCAGTCAGACTTTTCCTTGGACAGTGGCAGCGTTAGCTCAGATGCTGGCGCCTTCGCGGCTGTCGGGTTGGTCATTTTCAAAATCCTCATTAACGGTCAAGAGCGTATCGTCACCGGGCTCTTCCAACGAACCTAGTTCAACATTGTCGCCAGGGCTCGCCAACTCAATCTGGTTGGTAGCGATCGCTAATTGTAGCTCTTTGAGGGAAGTTTCGGACATCCACTGCCGGAACTTCTTGACTTGCTGAAGGCTGTCCGACAGCTGGCGGAATTCAGGATGATTTTCGGCTGCGCTTTCTGGTTGTCCGATCAAGTCGAGGAAAAGACACCCCTCTTCGGCAAACCAGTCAATCACGTGGATTTTGCGCAAGAGGGTAAGGGCCAGGGCTATTGCCATCTTGCTTGTGCCCATAAGCGCGGCAAGTTTGTCGCCCTCGACCTGGCCATCCTTGTTATTGACGGCGTACTTGATAAGTCCGAGCAGCCGCTTCAGGAATACGGAAGCGTCGTCACTGACATCATCAGGCTGTCCGACTACAAACACGGTCTTGGGTTTGACCTTGTCCAGAACTTCCTTCAAAACATTCGAACTGGGCGGGTACTGCCAGATGATCAGATTTCCTGTCTGCTGAAGTGTAGTGCGGTCGGAAACGTTCAGATCTCCTGCCTTGTTGATCGTCTCGCTGAAGAGTAAGTAGTCATTTCCCAAACGCTCAGCAGCTTTTTTCAAGACTTCGCTCTTGTTGTCGAAATCGCGCAGATCCTTCCAGGTAGTCATCTGCGAGCGAATATCGCGACGTCCGCCCGCCAGAGCCGGAAGGCCTTCAGCCGCTGGTGGAGCCGACGAAGCGACAGGAGCTTTTTGAGGGACAGCTGCGCTTCGCTTGAAGGAAGCATCTATCTTCTGTACATCGTCATCGCCATTGCGCTCAATTCGCCAATCGGACAGAACCAACTGCAATCTGTCGCGCCCGTTGAAAGTGTTTACTTCCGGCGTGAATGCTACATCTATGCGTTCTCCATCTTGCGGAACAATGCCCTGAGTGTTCCACATCACACATTCAAGAGCTTGCGGTATTTCTGCATGCTCCAGCATCACTCTGTGATGTTTTCCTTCTTTGCCGAGAACGCGCGTCGACTGGCAAGTCATGCCGCGCAAGATAAAGATTGGCTTGCGGTTGCCCATGCCGAATGGTGCCAGAGATTGCAGTGAGCGCGCAAGCTCCAGATCTACTGTCGGCGCCAGAGCTTCAGCATCGATGCTCAATGTCGCCACCAGCGGATCACCGGCAAGCATCTTGTTGCAAGTGTCGGTCAGCGCCCGGCACAAAACATCAGCCTTTGCGCCTTCGACGCCCCAGCCCGCGGCCATCTTGTGCCCGCCCCATCTAGTGAGCATGTGCTCATTGGCTTTGAGAACTTGATACAGATCAATGCCGTCAACTCCGCGAGCAGATCCTTTGACGATATTCTCTTCCGGCTCCAACTCACCGATAAACACAGGGCGGTTGTATTTCTCGACCAGCTTCGAAGCGACTATGCCGACTACGCCGTGGTGCCAGCCTTGCTTGTAAATGGCGATACAACGGTCGACGGAAAGGTCGATCTTGTCTTGCACCATCTTGTCCGCTTCCGCGAAGATTTTGTCGCAAAGATCCTGGCGGCGGCTGTTTTCCAACTGAAGCTGCTGGGCGATGTTTGCCGCTACCGATTCATCGTTGGTCGTCAGCAATTCGACAGCGGTATTGGCATCGGCGAGTCGGCCTACGGCATTGATGCGCGGCGCGATTCCAAATGCCACCATGTCCGTGTCTCCAGACTTTTGCACTTGACCGAGAAGTGCTTGCATGCCGGGTCTGTGAGACTTCAGCAAAGCTTGCAGTCCGTTGCGCACGATGTGACGGTTTTCTCCGACCAGGGGGACCAGATCGGCAATCATTCCCAACACAACAAAATCGAGAAGGCTCTCGGCTTCATCCTTATGTCCATGTGCGTCCAACAACGCTTCGCAAACTTTGTAGGCAACGCCGACACCAGGCAGATGGAAGAGCGGGTGTTCTTCATTCAGTCGCTTCGGGTGAACAATCGCGACAGCCGGCGGAAGCATCTCCGGCATCGTGTGATGGTCGAGCACCAGCGTGTCCACACCGAGCGAACGGGCAAAATTGATTTCAGCAAAATTGGAAACACCGCAATCGCATGTGACGATCAATTTGGTGCGCTGTTTGCTGGCAAGAATGCTGACGGCTTTGAGATTTAGCCCGTAGCCTTCCGATGTGCGGTGGGGGATGTAATAGTTAACCGACGCGCCCAGGCGTTTCAGCACAGTCATTAAAACCGATGTACCAGTAACACCATCAACGTCGTAGTCACCATATACGGTGATATGCTCTTTTTTGTTGATGGCTTCGGTCAGTCGATCGACAGCCTTTTCAACATCCGGCAATTCCAGCGGACTGGTGTACGTGTAGTGGCTGCTGTCAAGGAAGTCGTGGATCTTTGCAGGGCTATCAAATCCACGCTTAATCAGAAGGCGGGCGATAAGCTCCGATCCGCCGGCGGCGGCGATCAAAGCCTCGTCGGCAGGCGTTATCTTCGGCACAAGCCAGACCTTGCCACGCGCCGATAAGTTCATGCCGGTGTTGCCCGACTCGTTCTTATTACTTCCACCGCTCTTTGGGTTCATGCCAGCCGCCTTCTAACTACATGATATGCGCCAATCACAAATGTCGCCGTATGACACGAAGCTTGCACACACCCAATATTAATCCGATGCAAATCCGAAAGATATCCTTTGATATCACCGGGCACCGCGGGTAATGCGCGTATCTGTGATGTAGGTCTAGTCTAGTTTAAGAAACGCTTGACGGATCCGTGGTTCTACGAGCTATTCGATAAAAATTCCGCAGTGCTTCCGCATTCATACATATATGAATACGTTTCGATATGCAAAAAAGTTCAATCAAAAATCCAAAGTTAATCGAATCGGCAAATTAAAAGTGCGGGTCCGAAAAGCGTCAGCGGTTCAATGCCGGGTCGCGCCACTCGAATATCTTCTTGGGTTTGCCAATCTCCGGCCAGTTTCCAAGGTCGTACTCAATGATGGTCGTGATCACCGGAGACTTCGGCCACGGCAGGGCAAAGCCGATAAACCAGATGATGGGAAACAGGGCCACATGAATGCTGATGGCAATGAGAAACGCCTCCATGAGCGGCACTTGGTCGCCCAGCCATCGTTTTACAGTGGCGGTTAGCGTCTGCGGCGGTCCTGAGGCAGTCAATCTAGCCAAGTTGGAAAACCTTCGGTCGTTCGATTATATCCATCCAGCATATCAATCTTACCTGGGCCTTTAAGGAGCTTGCTCTGCCTGGGAGCGCCGGCAGCTCGCCGGCAACGGGCGGCGTGTAAGCCGCCCCTACTGTTTGGTGCGTGGGGTGGCATTGCATGCGACCTCAATTCTGGGGCAAGCGCAGCAAACTGCGCCCACTAAGACTGGGCCATCCCTGGCATCGCCCCTACAGCTGAGTCCGCACAGTGCCCCCACCGATTCGAACAAAACCGGGCGCCAGTACAAGCCTCAAGGCGATATAATCCCCTAAGTCCATCATATATATGGAAGCCGGATGCCATGAGATTGTTTTCAAAAGCAAGCAGACAAGCCGCAATGGCGCTCGCATTTAGCCTTTTAATGCCGGCTTTGACCGGCCCGGCGCAGGCCGAGGACGAGGTATTCGGCCCTCCCAACATGCTCAAGACGTTCCCGACGCCGTTTTCGTCGGGTCCGCGCCAAACGGCGTCGGCTGACAATGAAGATGTAACACAACCCATCTCGATTCGCGGACCGCGCACTCTGGCCAGCCGTCTGCGGCTGTCGGAGCGCCTGGTACCGCCCCGCCTCTACCTGCCCGGTCGCATGATTTTGGGGCGCTCGGAAGAGTTCATAGTCAAAGGCAAGGCGGGCTCCTGGGCAGCCATTGCCATGGCGGACTCGAATTCCGGCGCCAAAGAGGTTGCCGGTCACAAAATTCGCCTTGGTGCGGACAGAAAGCTTGTCGCTCTCGTCAAAATCGGCGAGGGGGGCATCGGACAAATGTTTGTAGAAACGCCCGTGCAAGGCGACATGATTGGACAAAACTTCTACTTTGAGGGTGTCGTCTGGTCCAAGGACGATTTCAGCGATGCTGAGATTTGCCAGACTGTTTCGCCGGAGCAGACTGAGAGCGCAGACAACGGCGTGCTTGTGGCAGCGGAAGCCGAGGTCAAAAAGGGTTTGAAGTTCGGCACGACTACAGCGTTGCCGCCGTCACAGCGTAGCCTCCCCGGTTCGCTTGATTCGAATAAGCCATAAACGAAGAGGATTCCCACCGAATGAAATTGCTCCTGCTGCCGCTCGACGATCGCCCGGTCACGTTTGTGTATCCACAGATGGTCGCGCAAGCGGCAGGCATTGAGACAATTGCGCCTCCACGCAAGCTGATGGGCTCGCTAGTACAACCGGCTGATCCAGCAAAACTCATGGAATGGCTGGAGCAAGCCAGTGTTTCCAAACCCGATGCGCTCATCCTCGCACTCGACAGTTTGCTCTACGGCGGACTGATTCCGTCGCGCCGCTCGACTATTACTCTGCCCGAAGTGCTCAAGCGCGTAGACAGCCTGAAAGCATGGTACAAGCGCAGCGAGAAGAAACCATCGATCTCGTGCCAGGCAAGCATTATGCGCATCTCCGACAATTACGACAACACAGAAGAGAAAGAATATTGGGCGAAATATGGTCGCGAAATTTACGCCTGGTCGCAAGAGATGCACAAGCTGACGAAAAACCGCCAGGGAGATCGCACGCATCTGCGCACGCTGGAAATGCGCGTGCCGCCTGATATTCGCCAGGACTACATGGACACGAGATTTAGAAATTTTCAGGCGTTGAAGAAGTGTTTGGAGCTCGTGCGAGACAAACAACTTGAACGCATTACATTAAGTCTGGATGATTCCGGCGAATATGGTTTGAATCTCGTTGAAAAACAAATGCTGGAAAAAACCGCGCAGGACATGAACATCGCCGATCGTATATCTGTGTATGCCGGAGCTGACGAGGTTTTGTGCTCACTTATCGCCCGTCACCTGACAGAAAAAGCGGGCGCACCAAAAGTTGCCGTGGTTTATTCCAATAACAGCAACGGCGAAATTTTCAGCCGCTACGAGGGGCAAACAATCGCGCGCACCATCGAATCGCATTTGAAAGCATGCGGAGTCAATGTCACGGGCACATACAACACGACGACCGCGGCGACGGCTATTGATGCGGATTTCGCATTCCTTGTGCATTTACCAGACTCACGCCAGGGAGATCACGTAATGATCCCGGGCTTGCCGAATTTGACAAATATCGAAAGCGAAAAATCTGCCGAAAATGCAATCCGCTTTATCGAAGCCTGCCACATTCCTCTGGCAATCGCCGATGTTGCTTACGCCAACGGCAGCGATCCGCTCCTTGTGGAAAAGCTGCTGTCCAAGCCGCACCTTTTGAAAAAACTCTGGGGCTATGCAGGTTGGAACACTACCGGCAATGCCACAGGTTCCGCGCTCGCACTGGCCACAGCACACTGGTATGGACGGAAAAACAATACCAATGGCGAGCTGGCTCTCAAACGCTGCTTATTTGTCAGATTTGCGGACGACTGGGGATATCAAACTCAGGTCAGACCGAAATTGCCGGGCGCTCTGCCGGGCAACGAGCTGGCGGCGATGCTTGCTCCTTTCGTACTGCGTATTGGCAAGTGCCTGGACTTCACGCCTGGCAGCATTTCTGTCAGACAGCCGTGGAACAGAACGTTCGAAATCGAGGTCAGCCTGATGCCCCAGGAAGCAACAGCCGGCGCGTTTTAGCGCAAAACTATCGAGTCTGGCTATA
>JAYRNY010000400.1:0-4574 GCA_041911975.1 bacterium
CGGGCGAAACGCTGTAACTCTCAGCCCCTGAGATTTTCCACTTCAATTTGCCATTTGACAAATCGACGCAGTAAAAATTCTTGTCCCATCCACCAACGTAGACAAACCCATCCATTATTAGTGGCGACGAGAAGATTTTGCTTCCTGTCTTGAATTGCCACTCGAGGGTTCCGTCATTCATCGACAATTTATAGATGTATCCGCCATGACACGTGACCACGATTGAGTCACCGGTCGATCCAGGCGAAGACGTGATGCGCCCGTCGCCCTGGAATTTCCACTTCACCGCGCCGCTGTGAATATCGACGGCATATACATTTCCGTCCCAACCACCGACGTACGCAACGCCTTTGAACACTGAAGGCGAAGATGAGATGCGGTCTTGCGTATCCATTGTCCAGATTATCTTTCCGGTCCTGGCGTCGACGCCATATAATTTTTTGTCTTCGCAGCCAACGACAACAACGTCTTCGTCAACAGCCGGAGAGGATTTCACTTTGTCGCCGAGTTTTCTTCTCCAAACCATTCGGCCGGTTTTTTCATCGAGGGCATACAAGCAACTATCGTCGGAGCCCACATACACTGCCCCGTGATACACGGCCGCCGATGTATCGACTGCACCCTCGGCAGGAAAACTCCAGCGAAGATTTCCTTTGGGTACAAAACCCATCAATGATCCAAAGCCCGTATGGTTGGGATTTTGCAGATACATTTGCCAGCCGTTTCGAAAGTGTTCTTGCAAATTGACCATCGGTTTTGCGGCCGGTTTTGAAACATCGGCCGCAGAAGGAGTTGCGGACTTAAGCTCTGCACCCGCCACTGGCGCAGGTTTTTTAACTTGCGTCATCGTTGCCTTAGCAGGATCGTTTGAAGTCTTTGTGATCGGGGTAGTCGCTGTGGTTTTATCTTGCGATTGTCCGAATGCAGCACAGGGACTTAATCCGCAAACTATCGTCACAATTGAAGCAGTGATGATGCGATCAAAATCACAAGTTGTCATGAGAAAAACCCTTTTGCGCGCACGCGGATTCGTAGCTGTTTTTGTATCGATTTAGATGTGCATTATAGATCTTCGAGAAATATCCCGCGTTGAATTTTCACCCATTGTCTCGAACCCTCAAACCTCATGAAAACCAAACCCCATCATGGTTTTCCGGAGTCGACCGGATGGGATCCTTTTGAACATCCGATGGCTATGTCATTGCAGAAAATGCAAAATTCTTGTTGGAGCAAAACAAACGTTCTCATCCTAATTTCCGCGAAACGCAAAACTGATGGCACTCTACGATCACGCTCGCATCATAGTTTGAACGAGAGGTCAAAAAAGAATTTTTCGAATTTGCAGGCAGAATCTATTGTGTATTCAATTATGCGGTGTTAGTATTCCGTCTTGTGGGTTGGGATGAGTATTTCCACTAAGGAGGAAATTCGAATGAACCGAGCTGAGCTCGTAGAAAATGTAGCTAAGACCACAGGTCAAGCTAAGTCTGAAGTAACCAGAACTCTTTCTGCCTTCATTCACACCATCACTGGCGCTCTTTCCAAAGGCGATAAGGTTACCCTCGTCGGCTTCGGAACATTTGAACGTCGCAATCGTAAAGCACGTACCGGCCGTAACCCGAGAACCCTTGCTCCGCTGAAAATCGCAGCAGCACGCGTTCCCGCTTTCCGCGCAGGTAAGGAACTCAAGGACATCGTAAACGGCCGCGCTAAGCAACCTACTTTGGTTCTTGCTAAGCCGAAAGCTGCTAAGCCGGCTGCTAAGAAAGCCGCTAAGCCAGCTAAGAAAGCTGCTGCTAAGCCAGCTAAGAAAGCCAAAAAGGGCGGCAAGAGAAGATAAGCTTTCTCGATCTGAACCCTACGAAATAAATGGATTAGGTAAGGTAAGGATCATCTCAACCACTTTGAAGGGCGCAGGACTCAGGTTCTGCGCCTTTTCCCTTTTTGTGAAATCACTCGCAGTGGATTGGAGAAATTAAGTGCGGACTTTTGTTTGGGTAATCGGGCTTGCCACAATCATGAGTGTTGTTCAGGCTGCTTGTGCTGACGACAGCAGTTCAACAAAATCTGCTGCAACGAAAGTGAAAAGGGACATAAACTCCTTTCAGATCGATCCAGAGACACACAACGGCGTCAGGTCTTATTCATACTCCGACGCGAATGGTGGTCGAATCAGAGCAATGCTAGAAAGGGGAAGACCGGACTACCTTTTGGCCGCACACATGCTAATCGTAGAACTGGTGAGTGCCCATCAAAAACATGAAGAGGCTAGCGACTGTTTTGCAAAATGCGATTTCCAAAAGTGTGTGGAGCTGGCCGAGGCTGCAGATACAAAATATTCCGAAGCGCGCAGTAGTGCGATAAAACAGCAAAGCGCCAGTGAGGTTTTGCTATTCATCAAGATGCAAAAAGATAAGAACAACATCCTTCTCGATGGCGGTCGCGATTTTTTGAAGCAGAAACATGTGCAATTGAACAGCAGTACACAGAAGTAAGCATTGCGTTTTCAAGAAGCCGCTAACGCGGGACAATACTTTTTGATCGCAAGTTCAAAGTAAGTGGAACTTCGACCGGAAGACCTTGTCGGACAGGCATCTATTATTCGGCGGAGGGCACATCTGTGTTCAGAAATAAGTTTGTATTGTTGGGAATCGGCGCCACGGTACTTAATGCAGCAACGACGGTAAATCGAATGCTGCGTCGCATCAGTTTTGAAGATAAGGTGGTTGTGATCACCGGCGGCAGTCGCGGGCTGGGTTTGGTTCTCGCGCGCAGATTGGCAGACGAGAAAGCCAGACTGGTTCTTCTGGCGAGAAACAAGGAAGAACTGGAAGCTGCAGAACAACAGTTGAAAGACAAAAACGCAGTCGTGCGCACATTTGCATGCGATGTGACTGTGCAAAAGGAAGTTGAAAAAACACTCGCGAAGATCATCGAAGAAATGGGATCTATTGACATCCTTATCAACAATGCGGGAGTCATTCAAGTTGGTCCGCAAGATTCCATGACGACAAACGATTACCGTGATGCACTTGACAACCACTTCTGGGCGCCGCTGTATGCGGCTTTGGCGGTTGTTCCTCATATGAAAGAACGGAAGTTTGGTCGCATAGTGAACATCGCATCGATCGGCGGAAAGATAAGCGTGCCGCATCTTTTGCCCTACAACGCGAGTAAATTCGCTTTAGCGGGGCTTTCTGAAGGTCTCCGGTATGAACTGATGCCGGACAACATTTTCGTCACTACAGTGTGCCCTGGCTTGATGCGTACCGGAAGTCATGTGAATGCGCAGTTCAAAGGGCAGCACAAACTCGAATATGCACTTTTCAGCACGATGAACTCTCTGCCTTTCTTATCCGCGAATGCGGAGCGTGCGGCAAGAGAAATTATCGATGCGTGCAGATATGGTGATGCGGAATTGATCATCACGCTGCCTGCGAAGTTGGCGACGAAGTTCAAAGCACTGTTCCCAGAAACTACCGCAGAAGCACTTGGAACGATCAGCCGTTTTCTTCCGAAAAAAGGAGAAAACGGTGATGAGACCAAGAGCGGGAAAGAAAGCCAGAGTGAGCTTTCGCCTAATGCATTCACTTATCTTGCGGACAAGGCTGTTTTGAAAAACAACGAAGACCTGGTCGCCGCCAGAGAAGGTGGAAACGGAAATTCGTAGGGGCGGCTTATAAGCCGCCCTGCGCAGGGAGCCGCATGCGGCTCCCCTACAAAAACGGTCGACGCATGGCGTCGACCCTACGATCCGTTTCGGGATTCGAGAGTAAACCAGAAAACTGAGCCACCGCCGTCTGCATCGCGGACGCCGATGGTTCCCCCGTGCTGCAAGACGATGGCTTTGCAAATTGCCAGGCCGAGTCCGAAGCCGATTTTTGCATCGCGCTTTTTGTCGGCTTGTTTATAACGTTCGAAAATCGAGTTCTTTTTGGAGGCGGGAACACCTGGCCCTTGGTCGGAAACTTCGACAATGACTTGTTTATCGTCTGTCTTGTTTGAGAGTCGGATCTCTCCGCCCTCGGGTGAGTACTTCACCGCATTCGATACCAGGTTCATAACTACTTCTTGGATATAGGCGCGATCAGCAAACACTGATTGGCTCTTGGTTTCATTTACAATCTTGAGATTCTTTCCTTCCAACTGCGGCTCAATTATCGAGGCAACCTCTGCAGCGACTTCAGAAATGTCTATCGTTTCCGGATTGAGTTCTATATCACTTGTGGCTATTTGTTCGTTTTTGAGCAGTCGATTTACCAGCTCCAAAATCACGGAAGTGCTCTTCATTGCTACTTCCAAACGCTCTCCTGTTTCTTTGCCCAATTCGCCATGTGCACCTCTCAATTCCAACTGTAAGACACCACTGATGGTGGTAAGCGGAGTGCGCATGTCGTGACTTATCATAGACAAGAAATCGGATCTTGCTTGTTTCAATCTGTACGCTTCTGTTTCATCGGCCACCACGGTGAGGTATTTTTTTCTTTCATCGACGTCGAATGAAACAGTGGAAACAGCGACAGGAACTAGCTCTTTCTCAGGAGTGAGAGCTAAGAGATCCATGGGAACGTTGA
>JAYRNY010000401.1:0-5796 GCA_041911975.1 bacterium
GAGGCAGTCGGAAGGATGTCGGAACGGACCCGGGCAAGTGCTGCTCGCGCGCTGGCCGAAAGAATGCCAAAACCAGCAACCGAGGCAGACATCACCGCAATGTCAGGTCAAATGGCACCATCCGGCAGTGAAGCGTATGTCGCTCATCAACGCAGAATTGCCGCCGCTATGGATGAAGTAAGAAAAGCCACTCGCTCGTGGCTCGATTCATTGCCTAAGACGAAAGCCTAGACGAGCGTTTATACTTGCTCCAATTGTTTGGAGTAAGACCATGCCGACACTTCATTACTTCCTCTTTGTTTTAATCGGGCTGACCGCAGGAGTGCTCTCGGGCATGTTCGGGTTGGGCGGCGGGCTCATCATGGTGCCGGCCATGGGTTTTATGGGTATCGATTTCAAGACGGCAACAGGCACATCATTAGCCGCACAACTACTGCCATTCGCCATTCTTGGCGTGATTCAGTATTACAAAAACGGCGACGTCAACGTTCAAGGAGCGCTTCTTTTGGTGTGCGGCTTATTCGTCGGCGCATTCTTCGGTGCAAAACTCACAATCGGGCTGCCTGATATTGTGGTGAAACGGGCGTTTGGCGTTTTTTGTTTAATCGTTGCGGCTAAGTATCTGCTCAACAAGTGAGTCTGTGCGATGGAATTAGTTCTCACTCTCGAGCGAAAATCAAAAGAAGCCGTGTACAAGGTGCTGGCTGAAGCAATCAAGCAGGCGATTAGCGACGGTCGTTTGAAACCGGGCGCGAGAATGCCTTCGACGAGGGAATTCGCCGAGTCGCTTCAGATCTCGAGACAAACGGTTCTGCGCGCGTTTGAAGAGCTGATCTCGCAAGGCTATTTGGATTCGGCCGTTGGATCAGGAACGTATGTCAGCGAGCGGCTGCCCTTGCCTCAGGAAGAAACAAATCATTCAAAAAAAGAACAGTCGATTGCTGCAGCACCGCTCAGTTTATCGAACTACGCAAAGCGGCTGTTGAAGACATATTCCACACAAGCTGCCGCAGAAGACGAAACGGAAGAAATGACTTTCGGCATCTCGAATCCCGCGGAGTTACCGCTCACCGTCTGGGAAAGAATGTTGCTCAGACATTGCCATCTTGCGGATCCATCGTTGTACTCTCAAATTGGATCGCTCGGATACTACCCATTGCGACAGGCGATCGCTTCTTACCTCGGACGTGCGCGGGCGGTCAGAACATCGGCCCAACAAGTAGCGATATTTCCCGGGTTTCAACCGGCGATTGATTTGCTGTGCCGCCTGCTGATCAATGAAGGAGACACAGTCGTAGTCGAGAATCCATGTTATGCAGGTGTGCGACGAACGTTCATCAGCCACGGAGCGAATGTCGTCTCCATAGACACAGACGCGGATGGTATGCGGACTGATGAATTGCACAATATTCCTGATTGCAAGCTCATCTACATAACTCCGTCGCACCAAGATCCGACAGGAGTTGTCCTCTCCAATTCCAGAAGGCAGGAGTTGCTGAAATATGCTCAGAAGACAGGAGCACTCATCTGGGAGGACGACTACGACAGCGAATACCGCTACGGAAATACACCCGCCCCCTCACTGCAGGGTATGGATACAAGCGAGAACGTGATCTATTTCTCTTCTCTTTGGAAGACGCTAGGACCGGTTGTGCGTCTCGGTTTCCTCATCATTCCTCCACGCCTGGTTGAAGCTGTTTCCACAGCCCGATCCGTTCTCGAACCAGCGCCACCAATGCTGGAGCAGTACGCTCTCACTGACTTTATTGCCGAAGGTCATCTGGAAAAACACATCCACCGCACGCGCGTAGCGGCTGCAAAACGGCGCAGTGCACTGATACATTCCATGATTGTAGAACTTGGGGATCTAGTGGCAATTGCTCGCGAAACCTCAGGCATGCATCTTCTGGCAAGATTCGACTCTTCGCTTTCGGAATTTTCAATTAAGTCGGCAGCGAAAAAAGCCAATCTCTCCATACTAAGCACCCGCTCCTATTATATTGACCGGCAGGGACGCGGCGAATTCCTTATTGCCTTCGCCAATGGAGACGAACAAGTTATTTCCGCGTCCGTAAAAGCTTTCGCCAAAGCCCTCAAAGGCTGATTGCCCTCAACCCCGCCCTGGCTTGGATTTCCGCTCCCGGTTGCAAGAGCTACGCCAATCATGCGTATGTGTGGGAAACCGTGTTCTTCATTTTTCCATTTAGGTATATGGTCTAGCCAAAGATCGTCCCTTTTGCACACAAATCCGATAAAAATGTGGCTTGGAATACCCGGCGAGGAAATCGCCGAAGACCCTGATAATAAGGACAAAAACGTCATTGCAGATCATCCGCTGGCAGAAGAGAGCACGCTGCTTCTAGCTCAGCGCGGACCAGTCAGCCGGGGACAGGGTCAGCCGATTAGCCAGCAGGATGACGTAATCGGGGTCGCTACAATGAACTCCGACGGCACGATCGTTCTCAATCTTCACCACCATGGCGCTGTCGACGCCGATGCACAGCTCACCTACGGCCGTGGCGACAAGCAATATAAAGACATTGCCGATCACCTGGGAGGTCTGAAACAAGGCGAGGTAAAGGTTGTCCACGCCTGGACGGATCAGATTAAGAAGCAAGATATAACCACGCCAACGCCGAATGATACGCCGACGCCCCCAGTGGCGCCGCTCACTCCAACGACGGCTTTCTCCGACAAGGTGACTGACACCTACAATCAACTGCCGCAAAACGTGCGCGACGCCCTGGCTAGAGACGGCGTAAAAGTAGTCGCAACCGACAAAGTCACTGATGTGATGCCGGAATTGAAGGGTCAAAAACCGCGTGGATGGCCGCCTGGCAGCAGCTGGGACGACGTCGACGGCGCTTATGACACGACAGGAAAGCGCGTCATCGTTGCCGAAAGGCAGAACAGCACGAAACCGCACGGTAATGATGTGGCAGGACTGACGCGCCACGAGACCGGGCATGCCATAGACCGCTCGCACAATTTCTCTTCGCAGGCGAATTTCAAGACGGCTTATGACAGAGAATCAGGCGCAGTACCTGCTCCCGACGCTCAGGCGCTCGACTATTTCCTTCAGTCCGGCGATGCCGGGCGAGAGGAAACCTTTGCCGAGACCTTTAGCGTCAACACGGGCGGTGCGACCACCCACTACAGAGAGTTTCTCTTGAAGAAAGACTTTCCTGATACCATCAAGGTTGTCGCCGATCAAATTTCAAAGCTTTAGACCTTTGGCGTAATCGAAACATCATAGATGGATGATTCTCAGACTGAAGACGAATACATAGGCACAGCTAAAATGGACGCAGACGGCACCATTAGCATGAAACTGCGCGCGACCGGCAACGGATTGGTAGGTTTTGGAACGCTTTCATACCCCAGGAACCACCCAAATTATGCCGAGATTCTCCAGCATCTCGGACCAATGAAGCCAGGCGAAGAAGTCAACGTCAGGCCCTGGCCGGACTAAAGAGATTCGGCAGACTACACACGACACTGAACCACAGGGCAGCAAGCATGCCACCCTCGCGTTTTAGGGCGACATTCTTGCCGCCCAGCGTCGGCGAGCCGCCGACGCACCCAAGTCGACCGCTGTAAAGGTCCCAGGCACAAATGCGCTAGACTTTTGCCATGCCGCACAAGTTAAGAGCCCCGTTTGTCATTCTTATCCTGTTCGCCTCGGTGCAGGCCGCTACGGCGCAGTCTCAAAGCACGCAGTGGAACCGCCTGGTTGTTGAGGCTAACAAGGAGAAGTCTGAAAACGGCAATAATTTGAGGGCCGAACGCCTCCTCATATCCGCCCTCAGTCTAGTGCCTGAGGATAGTGATCCCAGAAAGGGTTTGACTGTCCACATGCTGGCCGAGTTTTACTACGAGCGAGGGCTATTTCAATCGGCTCGACCTTTGTTCTTGAGGGATATCTGGCTGAAAAAACCTCTGGGTGATCGTTATCCCGGGTTGGTTTATGACCTGCTTCCGCTCGCCACAATTGAAACTGATTCAGGCCGAACTGACAGTGCAGAGAAATACTTGAACTGGGCAATGGAGATAGCCACACGCCACGAGATGATCAGCGAACAAGCGGCAGCCTTACGCGATTTGACTCGAATCCAATTGAACAAGGGAAACACGACACAGGCTGATCGATTCTGCCATCTGCTGGAAGGCATGGAAAGCACTCCCAAAACTGCGTCATCCTTGATTTCGCTGGCGGAGACGTATTTAGCCAATCACGACTACAAAACGGCAGCCCGTCTTTATGAGAAAGCATCCCATTGCAAATTGAGTCTTTTGCTCCGCCCCGATGAGGGCAACTTTGTTGCCAATGCCTTCAATAATCTGGCTCGCATTTATCTATGGCAAAAATCCTATCTGCTTGCCGAGGCAATCTCGAGAAAAGCGCTAACACTGACAGACAGCCCGGGCATAGGCGTCGAGATAACGGAAGCGGATACTAATGCCTGGCTGGCAATTGCGCTTATAGAGCAGAATAGGATGGCGGAAGCGCTTCCATACCTGCGGAAAGCGATTGAACTGAGGAAGATCTACAAATCAAGGACCGGGGCCTGTAGATATCTGAAGCGAGATTGCGAAATACTGGAACTAATTCAACACAAGGCAGACGTACCGAAAATTCTGATAAAAAGCGGTCTATGACGGCGTCGACAGTAATTCAGTAGGTTAAGATTGGCAGGCTTTCAACCGCGTCAGAGCAATGCCGTAAAAGCAGACATCAAGAGGAATGCCTGTTGAAAATCCGCCGCAAAGGCATGCTTATAGTTCTGCTTCCACTCGCGAGTGGATTAATCTTCATCGCCTCTCTGTATTTTCTGCTTATTCAATCAGAAATAGCATCGCAGAAAGCAGCTCGCGCCAAAGAGATTGCGTTTTCTGTAAATCGGCTAAACGACTTGTTTTTGCAGGCAATTACAGCAGCATTCAGTTACTGTTTCATGAACAGTGATGTGTACCTGAAGTCATTCAACCAGGCAAAGCAAGATGCATCACAGGTCCTGAAGCGGCTCGACGAATTGCTAGTAAATGATTCCCTCAAGCGCGAGCCTTTCGAACACATGAAGGTCGTCGAAGAGCATGGACTAAAGCTGCTTGAATCTGCCATCGAGGTCTCGAGAGTTGAAGGATTAGGCAAAGCAACCCTTTTGTTGCCGGGAGTTAGACAAGAACTGCAATCTACATTTAGAGAGCTGGTTTCAGTCAAGGGTCAAATTCTCAAATCGGACTCAACTATCAATTACGACTCGCCAAAATCAGCTGTCGACATCAAGCAGCTGATTCTCTTAGCCGCGGCGGCCAATGTCATGCTCGGCATCTATCTGGCGAATTTCGTCAATACGAATATTTCCAAACGCATCGAAACGCTGATCGACAACACGGAAAAAGCGTCGCGCGATCTGCCTCTGGCTCAGCCTGTCAGCGGCACCGACGAAATTGCCTCGCTAGATCAGTCTTTCCGAACGATGGTGGCACAACGAAATGAATTCGAAAAATTCAAACACGAACTGATCGCCATGGTCACGCATGATTTGCGAGCGCCACTCACTTCCTTGATGTTCAGCCTGCAGAGCATGGAGAAGGGTGTTTATGGTCCTCTTAATGAAGAAGGGCATAGACAAGTGGCGCATTCGGAAAGCGAAATCGAGCGACTGATCAGTTTGATCAACGGCTTGCTTGATATTGAACAAATGCGAGCAGGCAAGCTGGTTCTACAGAAGGAAGTCGTCGTTCTCGATGCAGTAATTGCCAGATCAATTGCGGCAGTTGCACATTTGGCTA